>DRDE01000354.1 GCA_011040095.1 Nitrospirota bacterium | reverse complement strand
CGGTTGGCTGCTTTGTAACACTTGATACGTTCTGTATCAATAAATGTCTCAAGATTATATACCGGATGGTTACTGAGTTGTTCCCTGTCAACGGGAAAAATCTTGCCGGCTTTATCTAATATATTCGACGCTGAATATTGAACGTCCTGGCTTATAGCATCACTACCTTGATACTTTATTTCCATTTCCATATCGCAGATTTTAGCATAAATGATGCTTGAAATGTAACACAATTTCCGGAAATGCACCATTTTTTACCTCAACTTTTTGAGAAGTTACAGAACCCGGTACTCTTAAGCATCTTAAGGAATGCCGCAGGAATCCAGTATTTCAAAAACTTTTTTCACGACAGCTGAACCGGACGGGAGATCAAAGACAGGGTTGCCTTCCAGGTCAAGGTCAAATATGTTTTCATCTTCCGGAACGTTAAATATATCTTTAAACGGCAGTTCTATCCCGCAGTTTTTTAATTTTTTAAAATTTTCGTCTGAAACCCTGTTTATAATGAGTTTGCGCTTGTCCACTTCAAGTTGAAGTTCGTCAACCAGGTTGTTGATTCGATTTGCCGTCTGAACTCCCTTTTTCGTGGGATCGCTGATGACAAGCAGAAGGTCCACACTGTGGGTCGTTCTCCGGCTTAAATGCTCCATGCCGGCTTCATTGTCTATGACAACATATGGATATTTATCGGATAATATATCCGTATATTTCCGGATTATATTATTAGCGGCGCAGTAACATCCCGGACCCTCAGGCCTGCCCATCACCATAAGGTCAAATCCTTTTGCCTCGATAATCGACTGCTGGACCTGGTAATCGAAAAGCTGTTCCATGCTCATTCCGCCGGGACGCTCGCCCCCGCTGCGAATAGCAGCGAGAGATTCTTCACGCAGCTTGCCTATGGAAGCGTGTATGGGAACTCCGAGCGCTTCATTAAGACAGGAATTGCTGTCAGCGTCAACAGACAAAACCGCCTTCTTTTTATTTTCGATAAGGTAGCGAACCGTCAGTGCGGCAATCGTTGTCTTGCCTGTCCCGCCTTTGCCTGCAAAGGCTATTACGTATGCCATAGTTGCTGTTGGATCAACTCTCCTTTCGGGCAGAAAGCCTGCCGGATGTCATTACTAAAATACCCAGGCCGGTGGAGACCAGAATCACACCAATGGAAAAAAGGTATCTGTATGGTATTGCTATCAACGGACTGACTGTTTCACTGCCGAACACCACAATCATATTACCCATATTTTGAAAAAAGTTTGAGGTCAGACAGATTTCAGGAACGGGCCTGAACTCTGTAATAAACGGAAGGGTCGCTGTAGGCAGACACATTCCGATAATGATAAGCATAAGCCCGATTTTTTTAGCCTTTGTCATTTCATATCACCTGCTGTTTGAAAATTACAGGCAGTAATCCTGTATTAATTTTAATTAGAGTCTGTGTATAAACTCAAACAGTTGTTGTTTTTCCGTCATTCCGGCTTGTCCGGAATCGTTTCTTTAAGAAGGATTCCCGACGCGCTTTGCTTGCGGGAATGACATGCTTTTGAGCGTTTGTGTTATTTATACACAAACTCTAATTAATGAAATAATGAAGAGAGAATAATTTAACAATATTAAATTAAGATAACAATTAGTTTCTTGATTGTCAATTTTGATGCAGGAGTTCACAGGGGGCAGGGGGCAGGAAAAAATTAAAAATTCGGATATTCCCGTAACCCTTTGCGCCTATGTGCCTTTGTCGCTTTGTTCCTGAGTAGTTACGATAAAACATCTGAAAAAAAACGTATCTGTTTTTCTGCACCCTGCACCCTGACAACTGCCAAGGGCGACCCCTAAACTTAACAAAAAAATAGCCGATAAGATATGAGAGAGCTGTCATTTAAATTAATATGATTCAAGAGAAAGGAAATAAAGAGAATATACGCGTGTGTTTTTTTAAGAATCTTATCAGCGCCTTATTATTGGTTTTATTCTCCGTAATAATGCCGCTCCATGCAAATGCCGGCTCCGAAGATTATGAGTTATATATTGCAGAGGGCATCCGGAAGATAAATGGCGGGGAATTCAGCGATGCCTTAGGGCCGCTGAAGAAAGCGCTGAAAATATCTCCGGATAATGCCGAGACAGCCTATTATGCAGGGATTGCATACGCGCGTCTCGGCAACTATAAAGAGGCTGAAAAATTATTTTTAAAGTCGCTGCAAGCGGGTGAGAACGCTGAAAATGTTTATATTGAACTCGGATATATATATTATGTCACATCAAGGTATGACAAGGCTGAAGAATTCCTTTCAAAATTTATGGATATCTCGGAAAATGAAACATTAAAGAGATATGCTTTAAAGTTATTCGATGCCTGCAGGGAAAATGAAGAAAAACCATACAAACTCAGTATTGCCGCAGGCGGCCAGTATGACAGTAATGTAGTGCTTGAGCCTTCCAATCCACCTCCCGGTACGGATAAAAATTCGGATACGAGGGCTGTGGCATATATAACATCCGAAGCCACTCTGTTTAAGAGGGGGGTGATAAAGCTGAGGGTGGATTACAACTTTTATCAGAACATTCACTCGGACCTGGATGATTTCGATGTGCAATACCATAAAATCACACCTGTTTTAGAGATAGCCGCTCCCGGCATAGTCAAGCCTTCCGTGGGTTATTCACTGGAATATGCATTTCTCGGCAATGAAGGTTATAACAGGACGCATACCTATTTCGGCAAAATCACCCTGAAACAAGGCAGGAAGCTCTCGACCGACTTGATATATGAATACAGGGATAATAAATATTGGGACAGCAATACATTTCAGAACAACTCAATACGGTCGGGATATAAAAATACTGCAGGGATAAGGCAGAATTTTTATTTAAGCGGGCTGTCGGGAGATGCATATTACTTCAGTGATTTTAACAGGGCAAAAGAGGGGTATTGGGATTTTAACGGTTACAGGGCCGGAGCCGCGCTTACCTGTAAGATAACAGCCCCTCTGTCTATAAACGTTTCAGGTCAATACAATGAGAGGCGGTACCGTGATGATTACCCTGTCTTTCAGAAAAGGCGTTTGGACAGAATGCAGCAATTCTCTGTAAGGCTGACATATATTTTCTCCAGGAGGATAAGCGCCTCCATAACAGAGACTTATACTGTAAATAATTCCAACCTGGGTACATTCGATTACAAAAGGAATATAACGGGGATTTTTTTCACAGCGGGCATATTGTAGTTATTCAGCCACTGACAAACATGGACATGGCTGGAAAAGAGTCGTTTGGCGGGATTCAGTCAGTGAATATCCGCGGCAACGGATTTTATGTAATCCATTACATAAAAATTGTGTAACAGATTTCATAGAGCCTTGGAATGATAAATGCTAACTGCCTGCAAAATAAAGAATCTCTGTCTGGCATTGCAATTGCTTTAACTCTACATATGAAAAAACATGGACTTATAATACTCATTTGCCTTGCCTGGATTTTGATTGGCGCAGCAAAATCATATCCCGCTACAGAAGCGGGTCAGGTATTAACAGTAAGCGGGAGCGTGCACGTGATAAGGGATGCCCGGAGGAGCGATGCAGAGCCGCAGATGCGGATTTTACTCAAAGACGCGATAGAGACAGGCGAGAGATCAAGGACAAAGCTGTTTTTTATGGATGACAGCATTCTCAACCTCGGGGAGCAGAGCAGGATAGAGGTTGAAGAATATTTGTACAGTCAGGAGAAAAAGAGGTCAAAATCAATATACAGGCTGCTCAACGGTTTACTGAAGATAGTGGTAGGGCGCTCGGACCTTGAGATTCACACACCTACGGCAGTGGCGGCGGCAAGGGGGACCAAGTTTATTGTATGGGTTGAAGGCAGTGGCGAGGACATGTTTACGGGAATAATCACACTGGAATCCGAGGTTGTAGTGAAGAATATAATTGAGGGCATAGCCGGGGAGGTTATTCTGAAGAGCGGCCAGATGAGCAGGGTTTACATGCAAAAGCCGCCTGAAGCCGTGCAACCGGCTGATATTGAAATAATGCGGCAATTTAACGGCCGGGCCATGGTTTTGGGGAGCGCGATAAAAGATGTAAACATAACGTCCGGGAAATTAGAGATACAGGAAGCTGACGGTTTATTTATGTTTCAACCGCCGGTATCCCGTGAACCGGCAACACAGACACCTGTAACCATCGAGGTAATTTACCCTGAGTAAGCGGGGGGAGGTAATATTATGCGGTATTTACGATACATAAGCCTTATCATATTATTCCTGATACTTGCCTCCTGCGGAGGCGGCATTGGCGGCAGCAGCCCGGACTCAACAACTGTAATGATTAATCTCGGGCAGCAGGTGATCAGCGCGGGCATGGTTTCCTCCTCGGTGATTCCTTCCTCTGTAAATTCCATGAAGTTTTATATATCGGGTTCCGGGATGAGTCCTGTAGAACGCATCGTAACTGTTGCCGGAAGCGCCGCTGTTGAAGAACGGTTCGAGGTTTCAAACGGTGCGGACAGGCACTTTGAGGTATTCTCCTATGATAACAACGGCTCCCTGATCTATTACGGGGATGCCTATGCAACCCTGACCGGCACCCCGACATCCGTCAGCATTACAATGATTGCAAATGAGATTCCACCGACATTCGGAGGAGTTGTGACAGCAACAGCCGCCTCAAGCACGGAGATAGACCTCTCATGGACAGCAGCGACCGACGACATAACGCAATCATCGGACATAGTCTACCTGGTATACATGTCAACAACATCAGGAGGCCAGAACTTCCTGTCGCAGCCGGACTTTACCACAGCAGCAGGCGCTGCTTCTTATGCAGTAACAGGGCTTTTTGCCTCAACAACCTACTACTTTGCTGTCAGGGCAAAGGATGAGGCCGGCAATCTCGAAAACAATACTGTAGAAGTGTCCGAAGCCACCCTGACCCCGACAGACACGACAGCGCCGACATTCGGAGGTGCAACCGGAGCAACAGCCGTCTCAGGCACAGAGATAGACCTGTCATGGACAGCAGCCACTGATAATGTAACAGCGCAGTCCAACATAGTCTATCTGATATACATGTCAACGACATCAGGAGGCCAGGATTTCCTGTCGCAGCCGGACTTTACCACAGCAGCAGGCGCTGTTTCTTATGCAGTAACAGGACTTAATTCTTCAACAACATACTACTTTGTTGTCAGGGCAAAGGATGAGGCCGGCAATGTCGACAACAATACGGTACAGGTGTCGGCAACCACCCAGACCCCGCCGGATTCAACACCACCTACGTTTGGAGGCGCTTCAACAGCAACAGCCGTCTCAAGCGCGGAGATAGACCTGTCATGGACAGCAGCAACCGACAATGTAACAGCGTCGTCAAACATAGTCTACCTGATATACATATCAACATCACCAGGGGGCCAGGACTTCCAGACCCCTAACTATATCACAACAGCAGGCGCTGTTACTTACGCTGTAACAGGGCTTGGTTCTTCAACAACCTACTACTTTGTTGTCAGGGCTAAAGATGAGGCAGGCAATGTTGATACCAACACCGTTGAGGTGTCGGCAACCACCTTATGGAGTATGATGTAATTGCACTGGTAGCATTGCAAACCGGACTACCTCTATCGGGGTCCCCTGAAGAGGGCCCCGATGATTTGTTTGACAGAGTTTCCCGGTGTTTGGCGAAGGCTCTGTAATTTTTATTAAACTTTTTTTATGCTAAAATACTTGGCAAATGACTGACGGTATCACAGTTCGCATACTCGGTGACTTCGGCCCTTTTTCCAGGATGGGGAAAAGCATCGCTTACCAGGTGACCATCGGGGAGTCCACCTTTCTCATAGACTGCGGTGCACCATTGTTTCAACAGATCGGCAGCGTGGGGCTTAAAGAGATAAAGGGCCTTATAATTACTCACTGCCATGACGACCATAAGAGGTGGTTTACCGACCTGGCCCTCTTCGGCATGTATGAATGTGATCCAAACCATAAGATTTTTTTCCTTACATCAGAAGACATCCATGATGAGCTTATCAAGGCGTCAGGCCCTGCCCTGGACAGAAGCCTCTCAAATGATTCAAAGAATATAATCGATATTGCCTGTGAGGACTACATTGATTACAGGATAATGGGTCCTGCCGCAAAATACAGGATAGTCTCCATAGATGAAGGCAGGGGAAAAACCGGTCTTTATATAACCGACAGGCACGGCAATGTCGTTGGTCCTGATATCGCAAAGATTATTATAAGCCAAAAGACAAAAAGACCGAGGATGCTCTTTCATGACCCTCATTACAGGGAATGGGTTGAGCCCGAAAGCTTTTATCCCTTTTCTTCATCTGTATTCTATGAAGAAGACAGGAACAATTACATTGGCCCGGAGGGTTTTGCCATTGAAGCAATCAAGGCGCCTGTGTGGCACGGTATTCCGTGTATAGGCATAAAAATCACAACCGGGGAGGAGACCCTGGTCTTCAGCTCCGATACTGTACACGACAAGGACCTGTGGAAGCAGCTTTATACAGAGAAGAGGACCCGGCAGCTCAGGATGTCAAAAAAGGAATTTGAGTCTGCTGCGGTTATTTACGGGGACATCAACGACTATATAGAGCGGGTATGGAGCGAGGAGCGCTACAGGGAGGCAAGCAATGTATTTAATGACGCAATTGTTATCCATGATGTATCCGCCGGAAACAGCATAGTGCACACGGATTATGAGAAATTGAACAATACTTTTCTTGAAAAAGATAAAGTCCTGTTAACCCACAGCCTTGACAGGATAACCTCGGAATGGGTGTTGTGCGATACAGGGAAGAGCTTCAGGATCAAGGGGAAAAGATTTTTTGAGATAGCAGGTGATGCGTTTTATCCCATGAATGCCGATATATATTATAAAGAAGCCGGGAGATATTATGTGGGTTACAGGAATGAGAAAGGAAGATACACCGTGTATGAAAAAGACAGGCTCCTCGAACTTTCCGGAGGGGGAAAAACCGGGACAGGCAAACCCCTTTTCAGGGTAGACATGTATGAAGATATATCGGGTAAATATTTCCCGAGGTTAGAAGAGAAAGATGCAGTCTATATGGAGCGGGGAGATGCAAGGGTAGAGCTTGTCAGGTTTACGGAAAAAGGAAGCAGGGGGGAGATTGTGGATAATCACAGGGACAGGCTCATTAAGGGAGGCGCTCCATAGGAACCGTATTGCAGAGGTTAGCTAAACGGCTCCGGAAACCGACTGTATTCATATCCCTGCTTATAACCCTTGTCTTTGCTGTCCTGACTGTCATAAACCCCTCAATTATTGATGAGCATATAGAAACCCTCCTCGTTGATTACAGGTTCAAAATCAGGAACCTGATCTCTGCCCCACAGGTCCCACAGGATATTTTAACGGTTAATATTGATGAGAAGAGCCTCTCGATGTTCGGGAGGTGGCCGTGGGACAGGAGACTTCAGGCAGAGCTGATCGAGAAGGTGTTCGAGGGCAAGCCGAAAGTCGTGGCAGTGGATATCTTCTATCCCGAGCCTGAGTCCCCGGAATCGGACAGGGCGCTTGCGGAAGTCATAAAGAAACATAAAGACAGGCTTGTTATTGCCCTTGGTTTTGAGGTTGAACAGGGCAAGGTATTTAATGGAGAGACAGAGGACGTTCTTTATGACGATGCGGTCCCGGTGATTGAGAACGTGAGACACCTCCGGCCGATAGAGGCGTACAGGGTACTCCTTCCTCCTGAACCCATAGCCGGTTTCGCAACATTCGGCCATGTCTACCCACTGCCTGACAGGGATGGAAAACACAGGTGGGAAAACCTCTATATCAAATACGGGGGGGAGTATTTCCCGTCGCTGGCGCTCCAGGCTGCCCGCATCGCCCGCGGCATCGGGGCCGACAAGGTGAGTATTATCGGCGGGATGGGAGTTGATCTGGGAGGCATACTTATACCGACTGATAAGTTCGGCCGTCTCCATATCAACTATATGGGCAGGGAGGGCGGCATTATTCACAGATCAGCCGCGGATGTCCTCTCAGGCAGTATACCCGATGGATTTTTCAGGGATAAAATCGTATTTATCGGCGCCACTGCCATGGCAACATATGACCTGAAAAACACCCCCTTTTCTGCAAATATGCCCGGTGTTGAAAAAAACGCAACCGTTGCCGCCAACATACTTTCCGGGGATTTTATAAAAAAGACACCGGATTATATTGATCTCCTCGTGGTTCTGGTTACAGGGTTTTTTGCTTTATTCATAGGTCAACAACAGAGGGCGCTGTATTTATCTGTTGTTTATATGCTTCTGACCATTATTATTGTCGTCACAAATCAACTTCTTTTTACCTATTACGGACTCAGGATTAATCTTATATACCCGCTCCTTACGGTTATCTCGGAAGCTGCCTTTATAATAAGCCTCGGATATTTTACTGAAGAGAAAAAGGCAAAAGACATCAGGAGGATGTTTTCAAGTTATGTAACCGAAAGGGTTGTTAATGAATTGATTAAAAATCCCGAACTGGCACGGCTGGGCGGTGAAAGAAGAGAGGTGACCGTCCTTTTTTCCGATATAATGGATTTCACGAAATTTTCAGAAAGGCATTCACCCGAAGAAGTGGTTGCCATGCTTAATGAGTATCTCGGGGCAATGACAGAGGTTATCTTTAAATGGGACGGCACCCTCGATAAATTCGTGGGAGATGAGATAGTCGCCTTCTGGGGCGCACCCATGAACCAGGAAGACCATGCAGAGCTGGCTGTGAGGTGCGCGCTTAATATGGCCAAAAGGCTTGAAGAACTCCGGCGGAAATGGAGGTCCGAAGGCAAACCGGCCCTTGATGCGGGCATAGGGATAAACACGGGTGAAGTGGTGGTCGGGAACATAGGCGCTGAAGGGAAGAAAATGGATTACACGGTTATAGGAGACCATGTAAATGTCGCTGCAAGGGTGGAGGAGCTTACAAGGAAGCATGATGCCCGCATCCTGATAACCGAATTTACGCTGGACAAGATAAGGGACCTTGTGACAAAAGGCATTCTCTACCGTACCCGTATATCCGTAAAGGGACTGGAAAGAGTGGCGGTCAGGGGCAAAGAAAAGCCTGTCTCGATATACGGGGTCACAGAGACACCCTTCCGTCTTTAAATGCCTGCAGGAATGCCCCGACAACATCCGGGTCAAACTGTATTCCTGAAAACCGTTTGAGCTCTGCAAAAGCAGCCTCTCTGGAAAGTTTTTTCCTGTAGGGTCTCTCGGTTGTCATTGCATCAAAGGTATCGGCTACAGTGATGATCCTTGCCATAAGGGGAATCTCGCCGTCTTTAAGTCCGTCGGGATATCCCTTTCCGTCATACCGTTCATGGTGTCCCCTGATACAGGGTATTACATCTTTGAGTTGTTCAACATTTTTCAGCAGGTCCGCACCATAGAGTGAATGCATTTTCATCTTATGAAATTCCGCTTCTTCAAGCTCACCGTCTTTAAGCAGGATATCGTCTTTGACGCCTATTTTCCCTATATCGTGCAATATCGCTGCAAGCTGCAGGTTTTCAAGTTCACTCCTGCTCAGCCCCATATATCCGCCGATAACCATGCTGTAGCGCCTTACCCTTTTTGTATGTCCACCGGTATAGGGGTCCCTCAGTTCAATTGTATCGGCCATGACCTCGGCAGTGTCGTAAAAGGTCTTTTTCAACTCTTTATGCAGTCCGGCATTATCTATTGCAACAGCAACATAATTTGATATTGACTCCATTACTTCGAGATCATTATCATCAAATTGCCCCTCTCTTTTATTGATGCCCTCGAGGACGCCGATTATACTCTCCCTGGATTTTACAGGGACACAGATGATGCTTCTTGTTATAAAGCCGCTGGCTTTGTCTATCTCCTTAAAAAACCTTCTGTCGGTCTGCGCATCATGGATAATAAGGGGCTCTCCATGCTCTGCCACATACCCTGCAACACCGACACCTTCTTTGAGCCTGATCCGTTCCACCTCTTCACCCTTTTCTCCTGTTGCAACATCGATATAGAGTTCTCCTGAAGTTTTATCAAGCAAAAAAAGGCTTGCAGCTTCTGAATTAAGCACGGACGTTGTGGCTTCAATTGTCTTCTTTCTTATGAGATTATGGTCCAGGGAAGAATTGATAAGGGGCGCTAATTCCGTCAATGTCTTAAGCTGCATTATCTTTTTCTGCAGGGGTGAGATCACTTCAGCCTCCTGTCGTGCTTTTTGATCTTATGCATTATGCGTGAAAAATCAACATGAGTGAAAAACATATCAAATCGTCTTTTAAAATATACCTGATCTCCCTGTCGAAAATCTACACGAAACGGATTCATAAAAATCTAAAGTTTTTAAATTGCACGGAGTTTTTTCTTTTGCTTTTTTGAAAGTTTTTTAGGATTGCCCCCCTGACGGACGGAGGGACGGGTAATATAATCGTCGATAGAATCTTTATTTAAACTATTGAGCGCTGAATAGAGTTTTTCTTCAAATTCAACGGATGAGACAGCAGCATGATCTGTCCTTGCTGCATAATCGGATATTTCCCTGTCGGAGCTTACAACGATCCATGACCCGGTTGATGAGGACAGTTTTTTCCTGATTGTTAAATCTGCTTTTTCGCCGAGTCTGGAGTAAATAATCGTCAAGCCGGCTGTTTTGATTTTTGTCTCATGCTTTTAACCGTTTTTCCATCCGTCAAAAACAAGAGTTATCCGGTGTTTTTTTAATTTTGAATAGCTCTGGAGTTTCTGAATAAGGTCAATGCGGGCCTTTTCAAGATTATCATGGGCAATGCCGATGAGGTTGTATCCGTCAATGAGAATGTTAGCCATAATGTAAAAATAAAAGATAAAAAGTCAAAATTAAGGGATCGAGTAGTGGAGCGGTATGGGTGGCTGAGCGTCTTGAAAAGGCATCTTGGCAATATACGATTATAACTTAATAGTGATATCTTAACTGCGCAATTAATACCTGATCATGATCGATCTTATAAACTATCCGCTGTTCATTTGTGATTCGCCGTGACCAATATCCTGATAAGCTATGCCTTAGCGGTTCCGGCTTTCCGATGCCCTCATATTTATTCTTTTGAATGTCTTTGATTAATTCATTTATTCGTAATAGTTCAGCCCCTTAAGGGGCTGAACTATTACGCCCAACTTAATTTATTTGGACAAGGCATGGGCTGAAGAAAAAGTACAAGGGTTGTATCCTGAGTCAGATGATCGTTACTGGGAGGCCTTTATGGGTGGATACCTGTCAATTGGCACAGTCTACAATGATCTCTACGAGCTTATGACTCCCCACTATGAGTTCGGAATATCTTATGACTTTAAAAAGAAACGTGACAATGAACACTTAGTCCAGCACATTGTCCTCGGATATTTATTGGGTTTTGATAAAAGGGACCTTGATAACACCGAAAGCCTGATCAGGAAAGTATTAGATGGATGGAAACCGACACAGATATTAGATATCGTTAGCTTCCTCTGGTCACAGCAAAAATATCTTCGAGAGGAACCGGAGGGAGACAAGAAAATTATCGAGAAGATAATTTTGATATGGAGATGGATTTATGAAAATAAATATAAAGATAGATCCAAGGCTGACATAACAGAAGATGATAAAGGAATACTATCTGTACTTGGTAGATTAACCGTTTTTCTGCCACAGATTGATGAGGAATATTCTATGTGGCTTTTGTTATCAGTGCCTTATGTGAAAATGCGCGGCTCTTCCTTTGTTATTAAATCTCTTAACAAGTTTGATGATGCTGGAAGTGTAGGTTATGTAGGAAAGATATTCCTGAAAATGCTTGAGTATTTCATCCCTGACTTTGATAAAAAGCATATCCGG
>DRDE01000353.1 GCA_011040095.1 Nitrospirota bacterium | reverse complement strand
TACTCCGTTAAGCTTTTAAAAAAAGAATAACATATTTATACTGCTCTAAACAAGACTAAACTTGACATACTCGCAAAAAGTCTTAAATTATCGCCCTGAGCCTGTCGAAGCAAGTCCGGGAGACCGTGCTCAAAGGCTGAAGTAAAGCACCCTGCCCCGGTTGGGGCAGGCATGTTTACCGGGCAAGAAATGAGTATTCTATAGCTTGCCTTCATCCACGCATCAGGAGGCGGGCTTTCAGGTCTACGAGCCATCGACAAGCGCCTCCGACAGGAAAGGGAAACAAAACCTTTATCACCCGCAGCCGGTAAATGCTTTTTTTCATCCTTAACCTCCTGTGCATTTTTTGTCGCTCCTGTAATACCGACCTATTTCGAAGGTTGAATGAATGGATTGCGGAAATATTGTGAAAAATGAATACGTTCACAATTTATTCATAAAAAAAAGTTATAATTCTTACAAAAATTAAGAGAGGTAAAACCATGTCGAAAAAAATCCGCTATCTTTTTC
Source organism: Nitrospirota bacterium (assembly GCA_011040095.1). Taxonomy (GTDB): domain Bacteria; phylum Nitrospirota; class Thermodesulfovibrionia; order UBA6902; family UBA6902; genus BMS3ABIN06. The sequence continues at coordinate 2,395 of DRDE01000353.1, read as the reverse complement.
CTGTTTTACTCATTTTCATGATCTCCCTATATTTTCTCCCTGCCGACGATATCGCAGGAGCAACCGGGGCAATGACACAGGAGAAGGCAAGGACTACGCTTTCTGCCATCATGCCTGATGTAAAAATCATTTCTGTTGAAAAAGCCGCCGTTAAAGGCCTCTGGGAGGTTGCAATTCAGTCCAGGGGGCGAAAAGGGATTGTATACATAGACAATGCAGGTAAAAGAGCAATATTCGGCTCCATAATTGATATAGCCACGAGGACGAACATTACAAAAAAGAAATTTGATGATATAAACAGGGTTGATGTATCACAGATTCCCCTTGATGATGCACTTATCCTCGGGAATAAAAATGCAAAACACAGGGTAATAGTTTTTGACGACCCTGATTGACCTTACTGCGCAAAACTTCATCGGGTGATGAAGCAGGTTGTAAAGAAAAGAAAAGACATCGTATTCTTTCTCAAGATGTTTCCACTTGTAAAGATCCATCCGCAGTCCTATGATAAGGCAAAGTCAATTGTGTGTGAGAAATCAAATGACAAGGCAATAAAAATGCTCGAAGATGTTTACGCAAAGAAGGCCATACCTAAAGCATCCTGCAATACAACAGCCATAGATGATAATATCAAGCTCGGTCAGAAACTCGGAACCGGGGGAACACCTACGCTTATCTTCAGTGACGGAAGGGTAAAAAGCGGGGCCATGAATGCCGACCAGTTGATTCAGTTGATTGACAAATAATAAGGCAGGATGAGATACATATTTGCATTTCTTCTATTATTTGTCGCCGCTGCTGTTCTTGCGCCGGCAGCGGTCAATGCCTGCGGCGGAACTGATGTTGTCCTGTCTGAAAACCCAGCATCCCTGACCACCCGAATGGTTCCCTCGACAAACGGCGTATTCTACGATTATCAGGGGAATCTGCTCTTGCCACGATCTGAGGCACGCATTTCTCCTGTTCAGGCTGAGGCCATAGTCACTTTCTTTAGCCGCAAAAACCTTCCCTTTCTTCAAAAACCGTTTCTTTTCAGAAAACTGGAATATGTGCATGAAAAGCTGATTTACCAGTTTACATCACAGGAGTCGATTCCGAATTACAATGGGAAGTATCACCTCGGGCCTGTCAATTTTATCGTCGATAAACTGGTACTTGATGTAGACGCCGCAACCGGAAACATTTACGTTGCCAACGGCTGTGGTTCGGCGCCCGGACAGCTTATATACAAGTACAACAGGTCGGATCTCAGTGATATAAACCTTAATAATAAGACCGTATTCATATCAGACAACACAAATTTTATAGCCCGCAGGACAGGGAATAAAGTAATAATCGACGGCAGGATAAATGACAATGAGTGGAAAAACACGGGACATAAATATTTCTACCTCGGCACATACAAACGGCACCTGCCCTCAGAACCTCATACAGCGCCTTATTATTATGCGGAGGTCTGGACACAGATAGATGACAATAATATCTATTTTGCCGTAAAAACCGATACTCCTAATTGGGTGGGATTAATGTTCAAGGATGATCCCAACCTCGGCATGCTGGGGTCTTATGTAGATGCAAAGGTCATGAAATCAAATGGTGATATCACCGACCGCTTCTTTACGCAGCGAAAAGACAAGACTTTCTTTCTCCAAAAAGATAAAATCGACAATATTACCGCAAAGGGTGCGGACCAGGGAGATTTCTATACCTACGAATTTTCCTTTCCACTCAAAACAGGAGACACTCATGACATAGCCTTCGAGAAAGGAAGGGCATATAATATGCTTTTTCTTGCAGGAAACACACTTGAGCATTACGGAATATTTACACTCAATAAAGCACACAAGAATCATGACCACTCAAAAAACAACAGGGAACATGCGGATGTCTGGGCGAGCACCGAAGAGATCATCCGTATCGGAACTCCCGCCGGAAATGATATCTTCGGCCATGCAGTAAAACCGGTCTTTACAAGCTATGTCTCAGGATTCGACCCTGCCAAAAACAATAATCATTTCCATTATGCGCATAACACAGCAGGGAATTTCAGCAAACGGACACTGTTTGCAAAATTCATAAGTTGGTTTTCGGTTATTATGAGTCTCAGCGGAGCGGCTCTTATAATGGTACGCTTCAGGAGGCCGCCGAGTGGTAGCTCTCAAGAGCATAATCGTCAAGAAACCGATTTCCTGAAAGTCGGATGGATCAGGCGTTTCACAGAGTGGAAATATTTCAGAGCACTCTTCATAGTGCCCACACTGCTTGTATTTATGTTAATCATATTTTACGGTTTTTTCGATGTTCAGGATGGCAGAAGAAACATTGCAACAGTTTATACATGGACTATATGGTGGAGCCTGATTATCGTAAGCTTCATACTGCTGGGCAGGGTCTG
>DRDE01000352.1 GCA_011040095.1 Nitrospirota bacterium | reverse complement strand
TGCATAAAGTTTCTTAAACAATATACCCAGCAATATCTCTGTTATTATTATCTGCGTCAGACCAAGAACAAAGGCAGCGATTAACCTGTCAACAAACGAGAGGCGCTCCCTCTTTCTGAAAAGGAGGATATACCATGCTGCAAACAATAGAAGATTTATTGATATATATGCCGTGATTTCCAATTAATCCAAGCAGTTCCGGAATCTCCTGAAACTGCAGTCCGTCATTTCATGATAGAGTTTAAATTGCTCTTCAGCCCTGTCTTTCATACCCATCTTTTCATAAACCTTGCCGATATCCCATAATGCATATTTATGTGACGGGTCTATCTCAAGAGTTTTTTTATATTCCGATAATGCCTTTTCATAAAGGCCCTTTTCTTTATAAATAAAGCCGAGGTCGTAATGCGCAAACGCATTGTCCGGATTTATTTTTAATGCCTTCCGATACTGCGCCATTGCCCTGTTATAATCCTTTTTCTCTCTGTATATATAGCCTAAATCATAGTTTGCATGAGGATGATCAGGGAAAATCTCCAGTAATTTTACATATACCTCTTCAGCTTTGTCAAAATCCCCCCGGTCCTTGTACATCAGTCCGAGTTGGTAATAGGCATATGCGTTTTCCGGGTCATATCTTACGGCTTCCGAAAATTTCTCAATGGCCGCATCCTGCAATCCAAGTGTCTGGTAAAGGACAGCCGTTAAGGTATGCCTGTTTGTGAAGACATAAAGCGATAAAACTATTAAGAGAAAAGCTGTTGTCAGCAGGAAGAGGTTTTTTTTCCGGTTCATTCTTGCATAAAAAATAAAAAGGCGCTTTCTTATCTATATTCATTAAGAAAGCGCCTTCCGGTTTACAGGCTTAAACAACAACGGTTATTCGATTAGTGCTTGTAGACAAGAGTCAGGCTGTAAGTCTTGCCAAGAGCGCCGTCTCTGGTTCTAAGGTCGCCGATACCTACTAAATCCGTGGTGTATGAAGCTACTGTCTGTATTTTGCTTGTAATACTGTAAACCAGATCAAGACCAGCGCTCAGGTTGTTCTGTTCAAGGTTTAAAGAGTCTTTTATGACAAGCACATCATCATATTGGTCTTTGTTGCCATACGGAACGAAAGCCTGCTCCATCTCCTCGGAGACTTCCGCATTTCCTATTGCCTGGTTATAGTTGAGAATTCCCCTTATCGAGAACTTCGGGGTAGCCGAATAACCGCCGTTTACGGAGAACAGGAACTGGTCGGATGGCTTGAAGGTGGCCGCACCGAGCTGGTCATTTTCAAACCTGTACTTATAGCCTGTCTTCAAAATTGCATACCCCTTCGCGAAACCTTTTCCGATCTGAAGTATTACTGATGTATCATACTGTCCATCTCCCAGACTCTGGTGAGTTGTAGGGCTCCTGTACTCATATGCCTCGGGGACCTTTACGTCAACCTGAACCGACATTAATGCCCCTCCGCCTATATTGTCACTGATCTTCTGTCTTAAACCGAGTATTATATCTCCTATGCCGCTCGGGCCGGATTCACCCGCATACGTCAGGTTATCATTGGACCTGACCCAGTCCCAGCCGCCGGAAACAATAGCCGTGAGTTTATCCGTGATTCCATATTCCCCGTAATATGATACCTTGGTAGATATATACTTTGCTGAATTAATTCTGTGTATCCCGCTGTTTAAACTGGTAACCTGGTCGTCACCGTCACGCAGTATTGTAGAGGTTTTCTGTTTAGTTTCATAATAACTTAGAGTCAATTGATTATAGGAATGGCCCTTGGCCTGTGTCCATGCTGCAAAAGCTCCATTAGACACGAAAACAGATGCTGCCAGTACTAATAAAGTAATCATCATTTTTTTTCTCATAGCCTTGCTCCTTGTTTGGTATTTAAGATTAAATTATTTAAAAAATAATTTACCGGTTTTTAAATTTCATGTCCGATTCTCTATGCAGCCATTATATCTTCTGCATTTCTCTTAGAAAAAAAGTGGCGCGCCAATCGACTTGAAGCTATGGCACTTAATATTACTTGAAAGATTGATAAAAAAGCAACATAAAAATATCCCACCTGGAACATCACGAGAAACGGGATTGATACATAAATTTTATTCACATACGCGAAGTATATATTGAACGTAAAATAAACTCCGAGGAGAAGCTCCATTATTACCAGGAAATTTATTTCCCCCCTGTATTTCTTGCCGAGCCACCTGTCTTTTTTCTTTTCTATGCTGAATTTCGGGGTGCGCTTGAAGTCGGTCTTTTTATTGAAAAGCGCTTCCAGCACCGCCTTTGAATTATTAACCGAAAGCCCTATTCCAAGAGACATTAACATGGGTAAATACAGCAATCTTGATTTCCAGTCCTTATACGCCTCTTTCTGCGAGCAGGTATAAAAAAATGAGATGCCGACTGTTGCAACTATCAGGAACGGAACATCAGTCACTATCATCTGAAACCACCCGATATTGATCCTTGCAACCATAGAGGGGTAAATCAGGACCGACAACAGGAGCATGAGCAGGTATGACATATTGTTTGTCAGATGAAAAAACGCCTCTATTTTTACCTTCAACGGAAGCCTGCTTCTTAAAATCTGCGGAAGAAGTTTTTTCGCTGTCTGTATCGAACCCTTTGCCCACCTGTGCTGCTGGCTCTTGAAACCATTAACCTCAACAGGAATTTCCGATGGAGACAGTTCATCTTTCAAATATATAAATTTCCATCCTTTCAACTGTGCCCTGTAACTTAAATCCAGGTCCTCGGTGAGTGTGTCGTTTTGCCATCCGCCCGCTGTTTTTATCGCCTCTTTTCTCCAGATACCCGCTGTGCCGTTGAAATTAAAGAACCTCCCCGACCAGTTCCTTGCCGTGTGCTCAATCACGAAATGGCCGTCAAGCATAATAGCCTGTATCTTTGTCAGAAATGAATACGACCTGTTCAGATAAGTCCATCTCGTCTGGACCATACCTACGGAATTATCGGAAAAATAATGGATTGTCTTTTGCAGGATGTCTCTCTGAGGGACAAAATCCGCATCAAAGACAGCTATAAACTCTCCCCCAGCGGTTTTCAGTCCATTTGCCAATGCGCCGCCTTTATAGCCCTCCCTGGTGCTGCGATGAATATATTGAATATCAACCCCCCTCTCCTTCAATTCCTCCACACATTTCCGGGCTACGACTGTTGTTTCATCCGTGGAATCATCAAGGACCTGTATATCAAGAAGCTCTGCGGGATAATCAATATCGCATGATGCCGTGATCAACCGCCTTGCAACATACATCTCATTATAAATGGGAAGCTGTATGGTGACGCGGGGCAATTTACTTAATTTCCTCTTAAGCACCGGCTTATCTTTTTGATGTCTGTAATAAAGATAAACCATGTAATACCGGTGAGACGCGTATATAAAGACCGTAATCAAAATAAAAAAATATACTGCAAGAAATAAATAAAGCAACATATGCAATTTTCCCTATATTTAAAATAGAACAAGCAAGAAAAAAAGAATTTTGTCGTGCAATTATAACATACCGATACTTATTGACACAATGAGAAAATTTTTTAACGTCAATTATGGATAATTTATCTTGATTTTAGCGTTGAATGATAATATAGTTTAGTATGGAGCAATCAGGAAATAATTCCAACATTGAATCCCATCTCAGCTGGACAACAGCGCTAAAGGCGCTGGCTGATGAAAATCGCCTGCGGATCATCCATGAACTCCTGAGACAGGAAGCATCCGTACAGGATTTATCAAAAACCCTCGGTATAAAGACATACAATATCTCAAAACACCTGAAAATATTAGAGACAAGCGGATTGGTCGGGAAAAGGAAAGACGGTGTTCACAGAATTTACCACATAACTGAAAAGTTAAGGTCCCGCATAACGGATGATAACCAGGTGCTGGACCTGGGCTGCTGCAAGTTTATATTCGGCGCTTCCTGAAAACAAGGCTGTCCGGCCCGGCTTATTCCTCTTCAAGCGGAAGGTTAAGCGCTGTCCACTCATCTATTCCACCCTCGTATACCTTGACATTCGGAATATTGAGCAATTTTAATCCAAGGGCGGCCTTCTTTGATGCAACACAATCTTTATGTTTGCAGTAGATAATGATTTCGTCAAATTCAGCCAGCTCTCTTCTTCTGTCAACAACCTCGGGATACGGAACAGTTATAGCCCCCTTGATCTTGTATTTGTTTCCATCATACTTTCCCACTGTATCAACAATTACAAAACCGGAAGCGGACTTTTCATTGATTCGCCTTAAGAGCTCATCCTTATCCACACATTCCAGTGACATATTAAATTCAATCTGATATGACATTGTTCTCCTCCAATAGCATTTGTTCAAAATAACATTTAATAAAAGATCAAGTCAATTCATCTCCCCCTCTGTCCCCCTGTAACCGTTCACGGGTTATATTTGTCGGTATTCAGTATGACATCAAACACTGAAACGGAAAGACTGAAATCCCCTCTTGAGAGGGGTGCAGGGGTGTGTTTACAATGAATATACTGCTGAAGTAAAAGGGTTCGCCATCCGGGAAACAACAGCACAGAACATGAAAGAGATTAGACCGGATAAAGACACACACCCCTTAATCCCCTCTCAAGAGGGGAAAACTGATAACTGCCCCCTGCACCCTGTGAACAGTTACTTCCCCCTTAACCAAAGGGGGAAGTTTTCCCTGCAAAGTGAATTTACCGATAAACTTATCGTATACCCAACTGTTTATTTTATGATAAGCAT
>DRDE01000351.1 GCA_011040095.1 Nitrospirota bacterium | reverse complement strand
TTTTTTCCGATCCAGTACATTCCTCATGCAAATTATCCCTCTTTTTTTGCCTCTTCTTTTTCGGCAATAATTTTCTGCGCAACATGGGAAGGAGCTTCCTCATAGTGGGAGGTCTCCATCGTATACATGCCCTGCCCGCTGGTTAATGCATTCAGTTGATTTGCATATGTAAGCATCTCCGCCATCGGGACAAGCGCCACTACCTTCTGTGTGCCGCCCGGCAGGGAGTCAACCCCCTGGACTTTACCGCGTTTTGCATTCAGGTCTCCTATTACATTGCCCAGGAATTCCTCGGGGGAGCTGACTTCAATTTTGACTATGGGTTCAAGTATAACGGCTTTTGCATCCTTTGCCGCTTTCTGCAAAGCCATTGAACCCGCGATCTTAAACGCCATTTCAGAGGAGTCTACGTTATGATACGAACCGTCATATAAAGTTACCCTGAGGTCGATGAGCGGGTATCCGGCGATTAATCCTTCCTTCATTTTCTCTACAATGCCTTTTTCCACTGCAGGGATATACTGTTTCGGAATCGCTCCCCCGACAATCTGGTTAACAAACTCAAAACCGCTGCCCCGGGGCAGGGGCTCCAGCTTGATCCAGCAGTCGCCGAACTGCCCCCTTCCGCCGGACTGCTTTTTATATTTACCCTGGGCGTTTGAGGCAGTCTTTATAGTCTCCCTGTAGGGTATCTTCGGCGTCTTCATAATAACTTCAACCCCGAACTTCCTTTTCAGCTTTTCGAGAGTAACCTCAAGATGCATCTGTCCCATCCCGGAAAGGATCATCTCTTTTGATTCAGGGTCCCTGTGAAATTTCAGGGTGGGGTCCTCTTCAAGAAGCCTCTGAAGTCCTGTGCTGACCTTTTCCTCATCACCTCTCGACTTCGGATCAATTGCATATGATATCATCGGATCGGCAAACCGGACCGGATCAAACAGAACCGGGTTACCCGGGTCCGTAAGGGTGTCCCCGGTCTGTGCATTTTTGAGTTTGGCGACAGCCGCCATCTCCCCTGGGCCCAACTCTTTAACAGGCGACTGTTTCTTGCCGAGGAGATAAAACATGTTTCCCATCTTTTCCTTGCTGTCACGGTTCGTATTATAAACAGTTGAATCCGGCTTCAGTACGCCGGAAAATACTCTGAAAAGTGTGAGCTTTCCGGCAAAGGGATCGGCAATAGTCTTGAAAACCCGCAGGGACAAGGGGTCGTCTGCAGCGGGTTTCCTGAATACTTCTTCGCCTGTCCTGGGGTTTTTCCCCTTCAGGGGAGTTCTGTCCGCCTTGTCAGCCGGTGACGGCAGACAAAGCACCGCTGCGTCAAGGAGCTGGTGCACGCCCGTATTCCCGGTGGCGGAACCGCAGACAACAGGAATAAACATGCCTGATACAGAGCCTTCCCTGATACCCTTATTTATCTCTTCATCAGAGGGATCGGTCCCTTCGAGATATTTTTCAAGCAGGGCATCGTCTAACTCAGCTACTTTTTCAACTAATTTTTTCCTGTACTCCTCGGCATCAGCCTTGAAGGCATCCGGGATATCCGTCTCAGTCATGGCGCCGTCCCGGAATTTAACGGCCTTCATCTTAATAAGGTCGATGACCCCTTCAAAACCGCTCTCCACTCCCAATGGAATATTCAGGGGAATTGCGGCAACACCGTATGCCTTCTCAATCCCCTCAAGAGCACTTGTGAAGTCGGCATTTTCCCTGTCCATCTTGTTTATAAAGACAATTCTCGGTATCTCATAATTATCGGCAAACTGCCATATCTTTCCGGTCTCGGCCTTTATGCCCGACAGGGCGCTTACAATAACAATTGCTCCGTCCACGACGCTCAGGCAGGCATTTGTATCCTCAATAAAATTTATATACCCGGGAGTATCGATAATATTAAACCTGTATCCGTTCCAGTCACAAAAGGCCATTGCAGAGGATATCGAGATTTTGCGCTGTATCTCTTCGGGTTCATAATCGGTTACCGTATTTCCGTCTTCAATCCTGCCTATCCTGTCCGTTGACCCGGAATCAAAAAGAATGGCCTCAACCAGCGAGGTCTTGCCTGCGCCGCCATGAGCAATAACTGCAAGATTCCTGATCTTTCCAACATCAAAACTCATAAAATAACCCTCCTCCCGGTATGGTAATGCGGTTTATATTATATAGAGTCTGTGTATAAACTACAGTTATTTGTCATTCCCGCAAGCGAAGCGCGTCGGGAATCCTTGCCTTCAGCCGCAGGCTGACACGCCCCCTGCACGCCGCAACCCTCACAAGAACTCTTTTTTTGTGTGAGCACTTTTGCGGTGTTGCCGTAAACTTCAGTGACTGTGCCGGTTTCTTCTTCCATAATATAAAAGCACTTAGCTGTCAGCTGTCAGCGATCAGCTTTTTTCATCCTCTCAGAAGCTTATATTCAATACTGTCTACAAGGGCCTTACATGAGGCTTCAATTATATTTTCAGATAAACCTACTGTTCCCCATTTGTGTTTATCATCACATGATTCAATCAGCACCCTGACCTTTGCCGAGGTGCCGGCGCCTGCCGTTAACACTCTTACTTTATAATCCAAAAGCGTGACATCCTTTAGCGGGGGATAGGATTTTTCAAGGGCCTTTCTCAGGGCATTGTCGATCGCATTAACAGGACCATTGCCCAGAGCAACGGTATGTTCTAACTCACCTTTCACCATTACCTTTACAGTTGCTTCACTGAGAACTTCTTCTCCTTCTTTCCTAACGATAACCCTGAACCCTATGAGGTCAAAGTATTTCTTGTATAGTCCGAATCTCTTTTTTATCAGCAACTCAAGAGATGCCTCAGCGCCTTCAAACTGAAAGCCCTGGTTTTCGAGATTTTTCAGTTCATTGACAATTTGCGCCACCTTAGGTGAATCAGGGTCGATCTTCAACCTGAAATCTTTTATCTTCCTGATTATATTACTCCTGCCGCTCAGGTCGGATACCAGAACCCTCTGGCAATTACCCACGAGGTCAGGGCGGATATGTTCATAAGTTTCGGGATGCCGGAGAATTGCGCTCACATGAATGCCTCCTTTGTGCGCAAATGCACTGTCTCCGGTATAAGGCTGCCTCTTGAAATGTCTCAGGTTCGCCATCTCGGTTACAAATCTCGAAACATCCTTTAATTTCTTTATTTTACTGTTAGTTATACAGTTATATTTAAGCTTTAACTTTAAGCCGGGGATAACGGATATCAAATTGGCATTACCGCATCTTTCACCCAGCCCGTTTATGGTGCCCTGGACATGTGAAGCGCCGGACTCTACTGCAATAATTGAGTTGGCAACAGCGCATTCCGAATCATTGTGGGCATGGATTCCTATCGGTATATCAAAAGAGTCAACCATTTCCCTGACAATACTCCCGATCTCATTGGGTAAAGTTCCACCATTCGTATCACAAAGCACAATACGATCTGCTTTTGCCGAAGCCGCTGCTTCAAGGGTTTTAATTGCATATTCACGGTTTGCCTTGTAGCCGTCGAAAAAATGTTCAGCATCGAATAATACGTGGGGCACCCTCTTTTTAAGGTAGTATATTGTGTTAAATATTAATTCCAGATTTGTCTGTTTGGAGACACGCAGGGCCTCCCTGACATGGAAATCCCATGTTTTGCCGAAAACAGTAACAACAGGGGTTTTGGCTGAGAGGAGGGCCTTTATGCTCGGATCTTTAGCAACCGGAAGTGATGCCCTGTGCGTGGCGCCGAATGCCGCAAGCCTGGAATTTTTGAGCCTGAGCTTCCGGGCCTGTTCAAAAAACTCCGCATCCCTGGGATTGGCGCCGGGCCAGCCCCCTTCAATATAATGTATACCGAACTCATCAAGCCTG
>DRDE01000350.1 GCA_011040095.1 Nitrospirota bacterium | reverse complement strand
ATATCAACTACTTTAATTTTGAATCCCTGAGTCGGCTTTTAATAAATAACGGTTTTGAAATAATCCTGCGTGAGGCGACTTTTCCAATTGATATGTTTCTGCTGATGGGAGATAACTACATCGGGAACGATGCACTGGGTCGTCAGTGTCATGGCAAAAGAAAAGAATTCGAACGGAATTTATCAAAAGCCGGAATGTCTGAAATAAAACGCGAACTCTATAAAAAATTCGCGGAGATCGGTATCGGACGCGAAGTGCAGGTGTTCGGGCGGAAAGTAGTGTGACTGGGAACCTATGATGACCCGTGGAAAGAAAGAGGATGAAAGATAACTCAATGAAATATTCAGACATGCATATACAGCATAAGAGCGATAACACTGTATGGCACAATGCCATGGTGACCCGTGAGCTAAGGGAAGAACTCAATGGTCACAAAAGCGCGGCTTTATGGTTTACCGGTCTCCCGGGCGCTGGAAAGTCTACGCTTGCGCATGCGGTTGAAGAACGGCTGTACTATCTGGGGTGCCGTACATTTGTCTTTGACGGGGACAATGTCAGACATGGACTATGTTCCGACCTCGGGTTTTCCCAGGAGGACCGGAGCGAGAATATAAGAAGAATTGCTGAAATGGTAAAGCTTTATCTTGAAACTGGAGTCATTGCCATGGCCGCGTTTGTTTCTCCGTACAGGAAAGACAGGCAAGGGGCAAGGGATCTGCTCGGAGATCATGACTTTATCTAGATATACTGCGATTGCAGTCTTGAAATTTGTGAGCAGAGGGACGTGAAAGGGCACTATAAAAAGGCAAGGGCTGGAGAGATCAAAGAGTTTACGGGTATATCTTCACCATATGAAGTTCCTTGGAATCCGGAGGTGCGTTTGAATACGGATGAAGAAACGATAGAAAAATGTGTGGATGCAGTCATTCATTATTTAGTGAATCGCGGAGTTATAGGATCGGAAAAATATATTAATAAAATGAAGAAAACTGATACGGCAGCAATTAAATAAGGTTTCCAATATGTCAAAGATCAAGGTATTGCAGTGTGGATATTCAAAATCGGGAAACTACCTTTTGTATAAAACAGTGTCTGAACTTATGAGAAAGTGTGACGCGTTCAGTTCGTTAACTTCAGGTTCCGGACTAAGCGCCGTAATTGAGGCATTATGCTCGGAGTACATACAGTTTGCGGAAATTAAGGAACTAGACTATCTTCGAGTTGTCGGGGATAAATTCTATTTAAGCTTTCCCCACCCCAAGTGTAAATTATTACCGATATCACTGGATCTGCTGCTGGATCAGTCATCACTGATATGGATACATGAACCTCCTTCGATGGTATTGGATGATCGTTTCAGAGAGATAACACACAGACTCTATATAATGCGTGATGGCCGTGATGTGGTTAATTCGCTTATTTATTATGTAACAAGCCCGGTTATGCTTCGGCTTTGTCCCGAATACAAGTATGATTCTTCATCTGAACTTTATAATAACCTTGAATATTTTGAGAAATGCGTACTGGAATGGGTGAAACATGTCCGGGATTATATGAAAATAAAAGACAGGTTTTATCCGGTCAGATTTGAGGAACTGGTGCATAACAAGCCTGTAGTTGTTAAAGGATTGGCTGAGTACCTGGGGCTGCATATTACAACTGATGATATTGATAGTATTATCCATATGACAAGTATTAACAAATGACAAAAATTTCTCCTAATCATGTCAGAAAGGGAAAAACCGGAGACTGGAAAGCCCACTTTTCTGTTGAACACAAGTATATTTTCAAGAAACTGGCAGGGGATGCGCTTATTTCACTTGGATATGAAAAGGACATGGACTGGTAGATTAATTTCAGGAGAAAAAGCGAGAGCAATCAGGTCAAAACATATTCAATGTGATATTAACAACATGGAGCCGTGCCGCCATTGTCCCGGGGATGAAAAAAGGTAGAGAAATAAATATGGATAAAGAGAAAGCGATCTGGTTGTTTGCAGGCGGTGAAATGCAGAATATAGCTGCGAGAAAAATTATTCAAAAAGGTTACAAGCTTATTCTGACCGACATGAACTATACCTGCTTCTGTTCTGAATATGCGGACGAGCTTATTACACTGGATACATTTGATATAAGCGGAAATATTAATGCTGCGACTGAACTGTTAAATAAATACAAGATTGAGGCTGTGCTTACTGCTGCAGCTGATTGTCATGAAACCGTTGCCGGTGTTGCGAAATCATTGGGGCTGCACGGCATTAGTCCCTACATTTCTCATATCTGCCGTTATAAACATTTAACCAGGGATGTTCTAACAAAAGCCGGTATCCCACAGCCGGCATTTAAAGTCGTAAAAGACCTGGAACAGGCAAGACAATTTATTGGAGAAATCGGCGGGGCAGGGGTTCTTAAAGCGACTAACAACTCGGGCAGCAGGGGGTTTGCCCTGATAAGAAATATTGATAAATTAAATAAAGCAGCTTTTGAAAATTCCCTTGCATCAGGGACTACAGGCCAGGTTCTTGTTGAGGAAATCATAAAACCGGTAGAGAATGAAATCGCTGAACAATCAGTGGAGACAGTCTGGTACGATGGTAAAATGTACTGGTTGAACTGGGTTGACAGACTCTTCCGAAAGGATTTTCGTTTATTTGATTGTCTTCAGACAGGGGTTTATTCAGATGTCGCATGGGGAGTGGAACTAGGTCATATAAATCCGGCAGTCCACGAATATCGTGTTAAGAAGGAGGTGTATGACATGATATACCGTGCAGGCAGAGCTATCGGAATGCATAAAGAAAATGGAGGACATATTCTTAAAGCGGACATTATGCTCACCGAAAACGGTCCATATATAATCGAGCTGACACCCAGGCTGTCCGGTGGATGGGACAGCCTGGGAAGTACACCCGCCAGGGCTGCTGATTTTGCGGGAGGTGTTATTCATTTAGCACTCGGAAGTAAACTGGATGTTGATATTTGGCATAAGTACTTTGAATACAAAGATCCGAATTTGTATGCCTCGGTACTGGCACGGATCGATAGGGGAGCGGAAGACTGCATCGGCAGGGCTTTTTCAATAGGAGTTGATTATAACAGAGAAAACTCAATACAGAATGCATTTAATAATTTAATGGAGGAAAACCATGTCATACGACTGGAACAATAAAGAAAGACTCAAAACATTAAAAGTCGGCGGCAAAGACGATATTTTGATTTTTGAAACAGAGAACGAAAAAGCTGAAGTCTATTTGAAAAATGGAGATATAGATAAAGTAGTCTGTTCAGCGGGACGGGATAGAACGGTCATCGGCAAGGATAAAATGCATCACATTGTTGTAGGGGAAGGAAACTCTCAAAGGGATGTGTACCATTATTTAAAACCCGGCGGCCCCGCACCTTTCATGAGACTTGGAATCACGAAGCATTGCGGTAAAGGGACATGGTCAAGCCTGCCGCATTCATTTGAACTGAATCTGGAGACGGGGTTTGAAGAGGTCTTCTTCTATCTTCTTGAAGGAGAGCCGGGAAGGGCGCTTCAGTTAGGCAAAGGAGTATGGCATGACGGATCCGATGTGGATGATGCGTGGTTCGTAAAGGACCGTACCTGGAGCACGGTTCCTATGGGTTACCATCCCGTTGTTGGAGAACCTGGAGTAAGTGTTTCTTACATATGGGTATACCTGGCCAAGAAAAAAGAATGGGAAAAAATATAAATAATGAAAAAGGAGAAAGCGGATGTTTGATTTAACCGGCAGAACAGCGGTCATTACAGGCGCAGGCAGCGGGCTTGGGGCTGCTGCTGCTGAAACCATGTTCAAGTTAAATGCAAATCTTGCACTGATTGCCAGAACAGAGGATAATGTCAAAAAAGTTGCGGAGAGTATGGACAGTAGTCTTGAAAGAGTGAATTACTTTGCCTGTGATGTTCAGAGTGAAGATTCATTAATTGAAGTCAGAGACAAGGTTGTTGAAAAAATGGGTAAGATCGATATCTTGCTGACATGTGCGGCAGCACCTGCTATCTCTGGCAATACGGAAGAGTTGAGCTTGGAGAACTGGAGGAGTCTTGTCAGTATTGATCTGGACGGAGTTTTTCTAAGCTGCAAGACCTTTGGTTTGAACATGATTAAGAACGGATACGGGAGGATAGTGAACATAACAAGTTTTCATAATGTTGCAACGTATCCGAACAGGGCTGCCTATAATGCGGCAAAGTCAGGGGTCGAAGGCCTTTCCAGGGCACTGGCGGTAGAGTGGGGCAAATACGGTATTACGGTTAACACGGTTGCTCCCGGTCCGATCAGGACACCGAGAACATCATGGTTCTTATCGCAAAGCCCTGATGTAGAGGACGGGATGCTTGGGAGGACTCCTAATGTACGGCTTGGAGAGACGGAGGATGTTGCGTCGTTAATTGCTTTTCTGGTGTCAAATGAAGCAAAGCATATTAACGGACAGCAGATAGTGATTGACGGCGGCTGGACTAAATGCGCATGGTGGGGGAAACATACAGAGAGATGATGTTACTGTACTACGATTATGGTAAATGAGAAAAACAGACAACTACTAAGAGATAAAGTCGCGGTAGTAACAGGCGGCGGTGGAGATATTGGTCTTGCAATGGCTAAAGCCCTTGGAGATGCCGGTGCAAGAATTGTTCTTGCCTCAAGGGACCGGGAAAGGCTGGGTGCTGCGGCTGAAAGTATTTCTGTTGAGCAGTCGCGGATTTTGACGCTATCAGTTGATGTGACCGACAATGAACAGGTTGAATTACTGATGAGACGTACTGTTGAAAAGTTCGGTCAAATTGATGTCCTCGTTACCGCTGCCGGAATTCAGCTTAGAAAACCTGCTATGGAATTTAGCAGGGAGGACTGGGACAGTGTATTGAATACGAATCTCTCAGGGGCCTTCTTCTGTTGTCAGGAAGCGGCAAAACATATGATTGAGCAGAAGAGTGGAAAGATAATCATGGTGTCATCGTTGACTGCTGAGATCGGGATCCCGGATATGGCTGCTTATGTTGCTGGCCGGGGAGCTATTAAGCAATTATCAAAGGCCCTGGCAGTGGAGTGGGCCAAACATGGAATAAACGTAAACTGCATAGGCCCGGGACGGTTTCGAACAAAAATGACCGAGGACGTTTTTGCAGATGATGAGGTCAGGAACAGTTTTATGGAATTGATTCCGATGGGTAGAGCTGGCAGGCCTTCCGATCTCGCAGGATTAACAGTATTTCTTGCATCAGGACTTTCTGATTACATAACGGGGCAATCGATATATGTTGACGGCGGCTGGCTGGCTTCAGGTGGGAGTTCAAAAAGATGACTGTTTCCGTTAAAGATAAATTGGACCTTTATTTTATTACTCATTTAAATCTGATGTACTCCTCTATCCATGAAGAAGACCACTCAATCGTTATCAATAAGTGTTACTGGCCCCTGCTTGAAATGTGTGAAGAATATCGCATGCCCATGGGTATAGAGATCAGTGCCTATACACTGGAAAGAATCAGTGAATTAGATAGTGCATGGATTTCAAAATTGAAGGATTTATGCATGAGCGGGTTATGCGAGATTCTTGGCTCGGGATATTCCCAGATGATAGGCCCTTTGATTCCCCAAAAAGTAAATAAGAAGAACCTTGAGATAGGACTTGCGGTATATGATGAAATGTTAGATGTAAGACCGAAAATCGCTTATGTCAATGAACAGGCATTTTCCGCTGGAATGGTTGATGTATATATCGAAAGCGGCTTTGATGCGATCTTTATGGAATGGAACAATGTATATTCGAACAACAAGGAGTTATGGGAGTCCGGGTGGCAGTACTATCCTCAATATGCGGTCAGTGCTGAAGGTCACAAAATTCCTGTTATCTGGAACAATGCCGTATCCTTTCAAAGGCTTCAAAGATATGTCCATGGAGAAATATCCGGTGAAGAATACAGTAAATACCTGGAATCCCATAGAGGTCCAAGAGAACGTTATCTATGCATGTACGGCAGTGATGCAGAAATATTTGATTTCAGGCCGGGACGTTATAACACAGAAGTCGTCATAGAGCAGGAAAGTGAATGGAAGAGGTTCGGAATATTTATAGAGGGGCTAATAAATTCCGGCCTGCATTCCTTTGTATTACCCTCTGATACCTTAATGACCTCTGATAAGGAAGCATTTAACGAACTGCGGCTTAGTACCGCGGCTTCACCGGTTCCCGTAAAAAAACAGTCGAAGTACAATATTACCAGATGGGCATTAACAGGCAGGGATGATGTCAGGAACAATGGCACATGTTATAAGCTTTATTCCATGCTGGAAAGTCTGCTGGATGATAAAAGCTGTCCGTCGGATGAGTTTAATGAATACTGGAAGGAACTCTGTTATCTATGGGGGAGTGATTTCAGAACACACATAACAGATGAAAAATATACGGACTTTATAAAGCGGCAGGGGATACTGGAATATAAATTAGTCAATAGTCAATGGTCAATGGTCAATGGTCAAAAGACAGAAACAACTACCAAAGATCAACAACTGACAACTAACAACCAACGACTTTTAAATGAGCAGTATCTAACCGTTGAGACCCCCAAAGTAAAGATTACTGTAAATAATCGGCGGGGAATGGCTATTGACAGTTTGATATTTAAGGAAATAGGTGAGACATCTTTAATTGGTACGCTGCACCAGGGATATTTTAATGACATGACGTGGGGTGTAGACCTTTACTCGGGACATGTAATCGTCCAACCTATCGGTCAGCCAAAGATAACCGATCTGGAAAAAGTTGAAATCATGGATAAGAAGTCAGGAGTCAGGAGTCAGAAGTCAGAAGTCAGAACGCTTTCCTGTAGTGTTAGGACATCCTTTGGAATCATCTATAAGACTATTTATATTTTTGAAGATAAGCCAAAAATTGAAATAGAATATGTCTTTGAGTGGAGCGGCCTGAAGGATGCCTCTTTTCATGCCGGGATTGTGACGCTTAACCCCGAGGCATTTGATGAAGATACACTTTATTATGCCACCCACAACGGTGGCCCTGAGGAGAAATATTATCTTAAGGGACACGAGTTCAATCATTCACAGCCGGTTGCACAATCTATGATTTCAGCAACCCACTGCCTGGGAGCTACAGAGGGCATTGTTAAGATTGGAGACAAAGATAAGACTTTAATTATAAGGGCTGACAAATATCCTGTATCAGCCCAACCGATGTTAGAGTTTCATAAAGTGGACGATAAGTATCTGCTTCGATTATATCATTCTCTCGGTGAACATGATGAGACAAGTTACTGGATGTTTAAGGGAAGAACTAACTGGAAGATGAGTGTGGAATTGGAAAAATAACCTTAATGTTGCATAAACGGGCAGGAGAGTCAACCGGAAAACCTTTATAAAGCGATAGGATTTTGTAAATATGTCTCTGTTGCAGGAAATAATTGATTAGATAACTCCCCCGCCCCCTCTTAACCTAAGAGGGGAGTAAAAGTTTCCCCCTTAGGTTAAGGGGGATTAAGGGGGTTACTTTAATAATATGCTGTGCAGAGTTTTCACAAAGGAATCGCAGATAAAGCTTTTCCGGTTGACTCTCCTGCCCCCTGGCAATGTTTTTATGAAACTGTAAGGATAACTCAAAAATAACTTAACGGGTTTTTTATGGTAAAAACGATTAAACGAAATAAAAACAAAAGGAAACCAGTTGTTCATATAAATACGGGTTTTGATCATACGGATTTGACGCGTATGTTAGAGAAAGCTATTCGATTGCATCAGTCCGGAAATCTTGCAAATGCTGAGTTGCTTTACCGTCAAATCCTGCTAACCAATCATAATCATGCCGATGCACTGCATTTGCTTGGAGTACTGGCACATCAAACAGGCAAAAACAGTCTGGCTGTTGAATATATTGAGAAAGCAATAACAATAAATCCATCTATGGCCCATTACCACAACAATTTGGGCAATGCTTTTTTGAATTTAAATCAAACTGATAGCGCTGTCCGGTGTTTCTTGGAAGCGCTTCGCATAAAATCCGATTATGTCGAAGCATACAATAACATGGGGAATACCTTGAAGAAAATGGGAGAAGGGGAAAAGGCCATAGATCACTATATGAAAGCAATGGAGCTGAATCCCGATTATGTACCGGCCATTAATAATCTTGCAAATCTTTTAAAGGACCAGGGGGAACTGGATGAAGCAATTGTGTATTATCGCAAGGCTATTACCCTGAAGCCTGACCTTGCAGAGGCATATTTTAACCTTGGCAATGCCTTTAAGGAATCAGACAAATTCGATGATGCTGTTGAACAGTACTATAAGGCGATATCAATAAATCCTGATTTTGCAGATGTTCATAATAATCTCGGCAATGTCCTTAAAAAGAAAAGAATGTATGATGAAGCCGTCAAACATTATAACCGGGCGATAAACCTGAACCCCGGTTTAGCAGAGGCATATAATAACCTTGGTGATGCTTACAAAGAGCTGGGTAAATTTGATGAGGCCGTTGAACTAAGTCAAAAGGCTGTTCACATTAAACCGGATTTTGATATGGCATACGTTAACCTTGGCAATATATTTCTTGCTCAGGGCAATTTCTCCGGTGCTGTTGAACAATACCAGAAAGCAATCGACCTGAGCCCTGACCTGCCCGATGCCCATTTTAATAAGGGCCTTGTTTTACTTATGAAGGGTGAGCTTGAGGAAGGCT
The DNA here is from genome assembly GCA_011040095.1 of Nitrospirota bacterium. GTDB lineage: Bacteria > Nitrospirota > Thermodesulfovibrionia > UBA6902 > UBA6902 > BMS3ABIN06. The sequence goes on along the minus strand of DRDE01000350.1, from coordinate 13,747 downwards.
GGAAGGAGTATCAATGGCGTTTTAAAAGTACTGAGATATCGCAGCAAATCGGATACAGAGACCTTGGGATTCCGGTATGGGATGGCTCTCCGCTTGAAGGCAGGACAATCTTAATAAAGTCGGAACAGGGTATAGGTGATCAAATTCAGTTTGCTCGTTATATACCGCTTGTGAAGGCGCGCGGAGGCAGGGTTTTATTTGAGTGTCATAAAGAACTGATGCTTTTATTTGAAGGTTATAAAGGGATAGATAAACTTTTGGAAAGACCTTACAGCAGTGATTGCGGTGAAATTCCTGATGTATGTATTCAGTTACTGGACTTGCCCGGCATATTCGGCACTAACGTCAATACAATATTTGCCGACGTTCCGTATCTGAAGGTCGGCTACGATAAAAATGATAAATGGAAATCGCGTATTGATGGTGAATTATTTAAAGTTGGCTTAGTATGGGCCGGTAATTCAGCACATACCAATGACCGAAACAGGTCATGTAAACTATCGGATTTTGCTCCACTGGCGTCTATCCCCGGGATTGCATTTTTCAGCCTGCAAAAGGATGGTATGAGTGAGAATGGAAATAGCCTGCAGGTTGCCGATTTGGGAAAAAACCTGGGAGATTTTTGCGATACGGCAGCCATAATAGAAAATTTAGACATTGTAATATCGGTGGATACATCCGTTGCCCATCTGGCGGGAGCATTAGGAAAACCTGTATGGACCCTTCTGCCTTTTATTCCTGACTGGCGATGGATGCTGGACCGTGAAGATACTCCCTGGTATCCGACAATGCGTCTGTTCCGTCAGCCGAAACATGGCGATTGGAAAAGTGTATTTAATAAGATTGCTAAAGAGTTAGAGGAATATTTAAGTCATTTAAAATTAAGGTTAGGAATCCCCTCCCCCTTGACGGGGGAGGGTTAGGGTGGGGGTGAAAAGGTGGACAGCATGCAGTAGAAAAGGAAAAGGAGTAATAGTTTACCCCCCTCGGGGACATTAAGGAATAGAAAGGGTTTGAATGACGGATTGATTGGATAACTCCCCCCGGCCCCTCTTAACCTAAGAGGGGAGGTATAGTATCCCCCTTAGGTTAAGGGGGATTAAGGGGGTTACTTTAATAATCCATTGTTCATTGTTTCATAAGGACTACTGAACTATTACGAAAAGGATAGAGAAAGGGATAACTACCTTAGGAAGCAGGGGTTTGAAGTATTAAGGTTCTGGAATAATGAGGTTTTTACAAATATAGAAGGGGTATTAGAAGTGATAAGGGGAAATTGTTTTAAATCCCCCTCCCCCTTCCCCCCTCCCGCAAGGGGAGGGGGGAAGGTATATGCTCCCGTCAATGGAGGGGAGATAAAAGAAGATGTCGGGATAAGGAGCGATAAATGGATACACAAGATAATAAGAAAATAAGCAGCAGGGGGACTTCTGGAAAGGAGCTTTATCAAAAGAATCTGGAGGCCTTGAGCAAGCATCATCCCGACCTGGTTGAACTGATCGAATCCCTTGTTATAGAGGAAGACAGGATCAAGGTTCTGCGTGCAGAAAGCGGTCAGCCGAGAATCCTGTATAAAAAAGATGATGGGGAGGAAGTATTTATCCACAATGCCGAGGACCCGGCTCAGTGTGCTAACCAGGCTATTGATCTGCTTGGTCAGATGGAGAAAGAAGGTATTGCGGTACTGTTCGGTTTTGGCCTTGGATATTTTGCAGAAGAGGTATTTAAAAGATTTGAAAAAGGCCATATCATGATGGTCTACGAGGCAACACCTGAGCTCTTTAAAACAGCGCTCAGTACAAGAGACCTTTCTGATTTGCTCGAATCAGAGAAAGTAAAGATAGTCTTGGGAGAGGAGGCTGATAACTTTTCCATTATCCACAGCTATCACAATCTTATTTCAAATGGCAAGTTCTGGGTTGTTAAACATCATCCTTCAGCAAAGTTGAATGAGAAGGCCTATGAATATTTTTATAAAAGATTAAATGAAGAAAAAAGACTCTCTGATTCAGGTGTTGCTACTGCAGTGAATCTTGGCAAGGAATTTATAAATACTTTTCTTTCAAATATTCCATCTATCTTAAGAAGGACCGGAGTCAATAAATTGAAGGATGTTTTTAAGGGCAGACCGGTGATAATAGTCTCTGCCGGTCCATCACTTGATAAGAACCTGCATCTGCTCAAGAAGGCTAAGGGCAAGGCTGTTATTATTGCAGTGGATGCAGTCCTTCCCACACTTCTTCCCTGTGATATTATTCCTGATATAATAGTGGCCATAGATCCTCTGGAAAGTAATATTCCCATGTTTAAGGATATTCCCCGGCTGAATGAAGTTCCTTTTATTTGTTTAGCCCAGTATACGCCTGAGATTGTCAGTATGTATCCCGGTCCATTGTTCTTTAACAGTGTTCCACAGAATATTGCCTATCAATGGCTTTCAGGTTTATGGGAAGATAAAGGATATATAGAATGTTTCGGGGGTTCTGTCGCTCATCTTGCCTTTGGCGCCGCTGAATTTCTGGGGAGTGATCTTATCGCATTTGTTGGACAGGATTTATCTTTCAGTAAGGAGGTTCACTCCAGGGGGTTTAGTGATATAAGTTATAAACAAATGCAGGAACATATAAAGAATGGATTTAAACATTTCCCATCGGATAAAAAATGGGCTATTCCAATAATAAAAGAAGGTATTCAAAAAGGGATAGACCCCCTTGATTATTTTGTCAAGAAAACGCAGGCTGTCCCGACAGTTAATATCTTTAATGAAGATGTATTTACAAGAGGTGATTTTCTTTCCTTTAAGACATCTTTTGAAAACAAAATAAAGACATTTAAAGGTACAGTTATAAACGCTACTGAGGGAGGATTGCCGATTGAAGGGGCGACCTCTATGAGACTTAGGGATTTTATTGATGAGCATTGCGATTTGTCCGGTATAGACACTTCTTCAATTTTGAGAGAAATAACGGATGGCACAGTTAGCTATAATTTAGATGGGCTTATGACCGAGATGACAGCCGCCAGGGATAAGTTCAGGGAGATAAAAAGGAATTCCAATCGGGTTCAAAAATTCATAAAAAGATTAAAAATTTTAAAGGAAAAAGGGCGGAAGGACTCCCAGGAATTTCATAATATTCTTGACAAGGTGGGGTCTCTTATAGAGCAGATTAAACATCCTATCCTCAACATAATGGTGGGTTACCATTATGGCCTTGAATTATATCTGAAAAGACAGGACATGCAGGAAATTGATGAGATAGAAGATAAATGGGAAAAACTCGATAAACAGCTTGACAGAGGCGCGCATTACTATAGAGAGATTGTTAAGGCTGTGGATCTTTTCAACAAGCGGTTGAACAGGCTCATTACAGCGCTACAAAGAGAGAAGAAAGTCAATATGATCCTGACTGATGATTCATTGAAACAGAGCGAAAAATATTTCAGTGCTGGAATGATTTATAGAAAGGCAGGATTGGCGGCACAGGCAGTAAGGTATTTTGAGAAAATAGTCAGTAGTCAAAAAGCCTTGATCCCGCTTGCTGAGATGTATATAAAACAGTTCAGGTTTTATGAAGCAAAAGAAATATTAACAGGAGTCAGGAGTCAGGAGGCAGAAGTCAGAAGTCAGGAGTCACGCATCACGGAATTGCTTAAAGTTTGCGATAAAAAAATAAGGGAATGGGAAGAAAGAAAGCAAAAGATGAATAAAATGCTTAAAGAGGCTGAGGCAAACTATGGATCTCATCTTGAATCAGGTTATTTTTATTTCAGGATAAAGGATTTCAAAAGGGCCGAGGACGCGTATTTAAAGGCAGTTAAGAATCAGGAGTCAGTTGTCAGGGGGCAGGGGGCAGGGGTAGCTGCTTACTACGGCTTAGCACATACGTACCTTGCCATGGAAGACCCGGAGAAGGCGGTTGATGCGCTTGAAAAGGCTATAGAGATCGAACCGGATAACCCGATACTTTATCGTGACTTGGGCTTTATAGCCTTCCGGAACAATGATACTGCATCTGCCGAGATATTCCTTACAAGGGCTATTGAATTGGAACCGAAAGCTGAAGAGCTGTATAAACCGTTAGCAAGTCTTTACATGAGCCTCGGTGAGAGGGAAAAGGCAATCTCCCTTTATGAGGATGCCCTCCTGGTCAACCCGGATAATCCGGTCATTCAGCAGGACCTTGCAATGCTTTTGAAAGATGTGGTTACAAAGACGGGAAGGTGCTGAAACTGATAGGATTCAAGGGGTAGATAAAAATCCCCTCTAAAAAGAGGGGTGCAGGGGTGTGTCTAAATGAAAATTAAGTATAATCTGAAACTAAAAGAATTGGCCGGAACCCTGAGAAATAACAGTACAAAAGCGGAAATAAAACTCAGGGGTTAATAATAGTTCAGCCATTTGAAGATATGTCCGAGCTTCAATGAAAAATGAAAATTTTAAATTGAAAAATGCAAAATTAATGAACTACCTCGCAGCAGAGCTGACGAGGTATCTATTAAGGAATTATTCTTATTTATACGAAGCAAGCTTCGGGGAATTATACCCGTAGAGATTAAGAAAATATCTCATTATTTTGATATTTTCACTTTGCATTTTAGAATTTTCAATGATGTTCAGCCGTTAGAAGATATGTCCGAGCTTCAATGAAAAATGAAAATTTTAAATTGAAAAATGCAAAATTATTAAGAAAATATCTCACATTATTTTGATATTTTCACTTTGCATTTTAGAATAAACACCCCCCTTAACCCCCTCTTTTTAGAGGGGAAAAAAGGCAGAAGGATATTGAAAAGATATATCTTGATAAATGCGATAGAATATAATAAAATATAATTGAATACAAAAGAATAAGGGGGGTGGCTATAATGTCTAAAGTAGTAACATTACGCTTATCAGAAAAAGAATACAAGACGATATCGGCTGCGGCTGAGATTGAACACAGGCCTATTTCCAACTTCATTACAACCATGGTCTTACAGGAAATAGAAAAATCTTACTATGTAGACCCCATTGAGATGGCCCAGATTAAATCAGATAAACGATTATCGGAGAAACTTAAGACCGGTCACATTGATGCCCAAAAAAGAAGGGGGAGACTCGTTGGATAACTTTAAAATCTTCGAGGCAAATCAATTCCTGGAGGATCTTGAGCAAGATTTCAGCGGTCAACAAGAGCGGATAAAAAACAAATTAATTTCATACGTCTATCCCCAGTTAAGAAAGCAACCCTATTTTGGTAAGAACATAAAAAAACTTACAAATTATAAACCCGAAACATGGCGCTATAGAATAGGCAATTATCGCTTCTTCTATGAAATTGACGATGCAAAAAAGATAGTTTTTATGACAACTGCTGATAATCGTGAAGGCGCCTATTAAGAATAAACACACCCCTTAATCCCCCTTAACTAAAGGGGGGAATTATACCTCCCCTCTTAGGTTAAGAGGGGCCGGGGGAGTTATCCAATCAAATAATATGTCCACACTATTATGAGAATATTAATAACCAAGCCACTCTACGCTTACCTTTTTTTTGAGTTTCTTAAAATCAGGATCTCCTGTAACTATTGATACATTTTCTTTTATGGCGGTAGCGGCCGCAAAACAGTCGGCAAATGAGATTGAATGGATGCTTTTTAATTTTGCAGCCTCAATAACCAGTTCAAAATCATTACAAATAAACTCTATAGGCAGCATGAGAAACGTTTTCCAGAATTTGTCAAAATTTTCTGTTAAATTCCTTTTCTTAACATGGTAATATACTTCTCCCGCATTAATCTGATTCATTATAAGCAGTCTTTTTCCAAGCCTTGCTTCCTTCAGAAGGTTAAGGACAATTTGATATTTTTTTTCCTTGTTTAGAAAGGCAAGTATCGCATAGGAATCAAGTAGGATTTTTTTCTTCACGTTCAATCTCCTTTTTACGGTCTTTTAACAGCTCACCTGTCAATGAACCGGGATAGTCCTTGAAGATACCACAAAGAAACTCAATGGGGTCTTCAGGTAAGGGGCGTATCTCAATGTGATCATCTACAATCTCAACCGCAACCTTTGCTCCCGGCTTTATGCCGAGTTTTTCCCTTTCCTTTTTAGGTATCACAACTTGTCCTTTAGCTGATGTAGAAACAATGGACATAAGTAAAACCTCCTTTTTAAGGTGCAACTAATTGTTTATAGTTTAACAACTTTGATTTTGTTAGTCAAAGTTGCTTTTCTGATAGTTGTGATTCAGACAGTACGGACTAATTTTGCGGTATCTGGGTTTAAGGAAGTATTTGAAAGAGACAAAAAGAAAGAACAGAGATTAAATGAAATAGGAATAAGAGTTTTAAGATACAGCGATGATGACGTACTGAATAATATTAAAGGGGTGTTGGATATTAAAGATTGTATGAACAAGATTAAGAATAAACACACCCCTTAATCCCCTCTTTTTAGAGGGGAAATAAGGCAACCGGGTACTAAAATTCAAAGACCTCAGAGAGTTTTATCTTGAGATCAGTAAGAAGCGGTGACTCAAGGGTCTTATCCTCTGAAAAACTTTCAAGTTCATAGCCGATATTTTTTAATATCCATTCATGACAGGTTGCAGGCGATGGTGTCATAAGAAGTTCTCCTTCTACTAACTCATATCTTTTGTCATCAGGAGTTTTGAGGTAATCTTTGTAGGTAAATTTCGTTTTTTCAGTGATTGATGTTGCCATAATTAACCTCGCCTAAAAAAGATAATGAAAAATGAAAATTTTAAATTGAAAAATGCAAAATTATTTTTTCTTCGTTGTAACTATCGATTTAGCAATAATATTAGTCAGTTCGCCGGCTTCTTGTATAAGCGCTTCCAAATTTGTAATTGAAACAAGATTAGACTTTTTAATTAAGCGCAACCAATAAAGCGTTTCTCGTAACTCTTTTAAAACTATTTGCAATTTATGAATAAAATCAGCACGACTTTCAGCGCCACAAGCCTCCTCATAATTTGCCCCTGCTGATGTGGATGAGCGGATTAATTGTTTACTAATATGACGCCCTACGACTGTTTTGTTAAGTTGAACAACCAATTTAATTATTTGAACAGCAAAGTCTAATAATCGTTCCGAAAGGTCATTCCTTTCATTTTTCATTTTTCATTGAGCAGTAGAGTATATTTCAATTTTATGAACGGAAAAATATTTTGTCAAGGCGGCTAAAGTTTATTGAAAAAAATCCGATAAGAGAGTCGAATGAAAAGCAAGGTGAAGGTCAGGAAGGAGGTGATGAATGCTGACTGAACTGGAAATGCAGAAAGAATGCGTGAACAGTTCAGTTAATGTGACCTAATCCTTATGAAATGTAAAAGCAAGCTTTAGCTTGCAAAAAACAGGCAAGGAAGCCTGAAAAGTCAAAGGTCAGAAAAAATGGCTAATGACGGAACAAACTTCAAGGAGGAAAGACTATGAGTTTAGTTGTTAACACTAATATGGCCTCTCTTAACGCGCAGAGGCAGTTGGGAAAAACCAGCAGCAAGTTGGCCAAGTCTATCGAGAGACTCTCTTCAGGCTTGAGAATTAACTCGGCGGCGGATGATGCTGCAGGTATGGCGATCGCTACAAAAATGGGCGCTCAGGTCAGAGGTCTTAACCAGGCAATAAGAAACGCAAACAATGCAGTCACCCTTGTGCAGACTGCTGAAGGTGGAATCAACACTGTTACGAACATGCTTCAAAGGTTGAGGGAGTTGGCAGTTCAGTCATCTTCTGATGACAACACTTCATCAGACCGTGCGAACCTCGTTAAAGAGGCGGACAACCTCATAGCAGAGCTGACAAGGATAGTCAACACAACTGAGTACAATAACATGACGCTCCTGGATGGCCAATTCAGCGGCAAGTATTTCCAGGTTGGCGCTAACTTCTCACAGAAAATTACATTCACTATCGATGACACCCGTGGTAAAGCCATTGGTGGAAGAGCACAGTACAGTGCAAGTATTGACAACGGCGTCGTTACAGCCGTAAATGAAAACTTCGGCGCCGGTGAAATTAAGGTTAACGGATATGATGTTGTAGCTACAAACGCAACTGATGACCAGTATTCGGTACTTAGCCTCCAAGGTGGTGATATGGTTATGAGTGCCGCTATTTCTACTCAGTATAACCTAAGTTTTATCATTAACGGTACGGCAGTTGCTGTATCTGTTGCTGCTGATGCCGCTCTCACAGCAAATCAGTTAGCCACAAGTATAGTAGCTAATATTAATGCGGCAGGCATAACCAATGTCACTGCTCGGAATATCAATGGCTCACAGTGGACAATTGATGCTAAAAATGGGGCAAACCTTAATTTAGCAATGACTGCAAGCGTAGGAACTGTGGCAACCGATATTTCAACGGTTCTTAATTCTATCGGAATGAATAATGTATCAACGATGTTTGGGTCCGGTGGTACTGCTGCAGCTGTAAACAACTATAACGGTGAATCAAGCGCAATTGCAAAGGCAGCTGCCATCAACGCTATAAAGGCAGACACCGATGTAACGGCAACTGCACTGTCACAAAGCGTAACAGGTGACGCGGCTATTAGCGCAGGTACTCTGGCAGCCGGTGATGTCTATATCAATGGTGTAGACATTGGCGCAGTTACATTCACAGACAGTGACGGTACGGGCGCCCTGGTAACAGCGATTAATAATCAGACTTCAAACACGGGTGTTACGGCATCAACGGACACTACTGGAAAATTGATACTGACAGCAGCGGACGGCAGGAACATCACAGCCAACGTAAAAAATAACACAATTGATGATGACTTGAATCTCTCAGATACGGGTACAAACTATGCCTTCATTTACAGGTCAAGCGTTCAGTTGAATGACGATGAATCCTTTACACTCACATCTGCAAACTCCCTTGAAGACTTAACGGGTATAGATACACCCAGTATATCTGTTGCATCAAACGTTTCCACATATAACGTTGCTGAAGTAGAAATCGACACCCAGGCTAATGCAGAAGCGGCAATGCTCACTATTGACGCGGCTCTTGAAGATGTGAACGGCATTAGAGCTCAGATCGGCGCTGTGCAGAACAGGCTTGAGTTTACGGTTGCCAACCTTGAGATTTCATCCGAAAACATGAGCGCAGCTAAAAGCCAGATACTGGATGCTGATTTTGCTGCTGAGACAGCAATATTCACAAGGAACCAGATAATGGTGCAGGCGGCTACCGCTATATTGGCACAGGCCAATACACTGCCGCAGTTAGCACTGCAGTTGCTTGGATAGTAAAATGTAAGGGGATTTTGGACAGGGGGGCGTTCCGTCCCCTGTCCATATCTCTATCTTACGATAGGGGAGGATAGGGAGGTAAGATAAACATGGAAGTAAATAGCATAAATCCTGTAAAAATGAAGCCTGATCGCCCGGAACAGTCGGCATCGATTGCCAACACCAGGAAAGTGAAACAGGAAAGCAGAGAGACAACTGTTGCTACTGAAAGGTCTGCCGCTGTATCAAAAAATGATCTTGACAGGGCAGTGGAGAGCGCCAATGAAATCGGGCAACTTTTAAAACGGAAATTGAACTTTTCTGTAGATGAGGCAACTGATAAGCTTGTTGTTACGGTGATTGATGAAGAATCCGGCGAAGTTGTGAGACAGGTTCCACCAAGTGAAATGTTGCGAATAGCAGCGCATCTTAAACAATTTCAGGAAATGAATGACAGGGTAATGAGTGCAGTGAAGTCAATTATCCTGGACGTTAGATATTAAATATATTGGTAACCGTTCACAGGGGGCAGTTATCAAGTTTTCCCCTCTCAAGAGGGGATTAAGGGGGGTGTGTCTTTATCCAGTCTAATCTCTTTCATATTTTGTGCTGTTGTTTCCGAGATGGCGAATCTTTTACTTCAGCAGGATATTCATTGTAAACACACCACTACACCCCTCTCAAGAGGGGATTTCAGTCTTTCCGTTTCAGTGTTTGATGTCGTAACTGAATACTGACAAACATAACCCGTGAACGGTTACCGATTTTTTTATTCCGCTCTAAAGTTTTAATTTGCTTATACCGATAAGATGTTTAGGCGTAATTAATAAGTGAACGCCATTATAAAAAACGGGGAGGTTAATAATGATTTCGGGTATTGCATCAAGCGGTCTGATGTCGGGTCTCGATGTTTATGGACTCGTGGATCAGATCCTGCAGGTTGAACAAAGGCCGATCACTGTACTTCAGTTAAGGCAGAATGACTATGAACTGAAGATCGCCTCTATCCTTAATCTTTCAACAAAGCTGGCATCATACAAGACTTCTTTGGAGGCGCTGAACAGTGTTGATAAGTTCAATACAAAGACCGCATCTGTTACGAAGACATCAGGCGGTACGGAGCTGCTTACAGTATCATCATCAAATTCTGCGGCAGAAGGTAGCTATTCCATAAAGGTAAACCAGCTTGCGGCTGCCGGTAAAAAGGCTTCGCAGGGCTGGGTCGATCAAAATTTAACGGCAATTAATTCTTCGGGAGGGACATTCAAGTTCAAGGTCGGCAGTTCAGGAGCAGAGAAATCAATCAGCGTAAGCAGCACAATGACCCTTCAGGGACTGAGAGACGCTATAAACACCGCAAATTCAGGGGTAACTGCTTCAATCATAAATGACGGTACAGGCTCAAACCCTTACCGTCTTATATTGACTGCAAATGACTCCGGATCATCCAATGACATTATCATAACAGAAGGCGCAACAGCTGAAGCTCTTGGATTTACAGATGGGTCTGCCAACGCGCCTAAAATAATCGAGGCTGCTTATGCATATACGGATAACAGCTACTCGGGAACGGTTGCATCAAACAATGGCAATAACTACACAGGCACTACAAATAAAACATTTCTGCTGCAGGTGGTTTCAGCAGGAGAGTCAGCCACAGCAACATATAAGTACTCTGTAGACGGCGGTATAAACTGGCTGGGTTATGGCGGGGTCGCCTATGATTCCACAGCAAGCGATGATACAAGCGGCGGCGCTATAACTACAAGCGCTTCACTCAAGGCCATAGACGGATCAGGGGCAACTAATGAAGGGGTTACGGCTTCTTTTACATCCGGCAGTACCCTTGCAGTGGGAGATAAATTCACTATAGATGTATTCAATCCCGAGATGCAGGAGGCAAAGGATGCTGTTATAGTGATTGATAATGTCACGATCGTCAAAAGCACGAATACTATAACCGATGCTATCCAGGGTATAACCATGGACCTTCTCCAGGTGGATACAGACTCAACACTGACTTTAACAGTCTCATCAAGCAGTTCATCAGCAAAGAGTGATATAGGAAGTTTTGTTGACTCATATAACGATCTCTTTGAATTCATAAATGAACAGTTGAGCTACGATCCTGATGAAGGAACAGCTAACCCCCTGATTGGAGACCCGACATTGCTTGAAATAAAGAGGAAGATAGGGAATACAATTTCAGGCACGATCCCCGGGCTTTCAACAGCATCTTATACAAACCTCTCACAGATCGGGATTACAACTGACTACAAGACAGGAAAGTTGTCAATATCTGATTCAAAACTGAACAGCGCACTAAGCGCTGACCCTGATGCTGTTTCAAAATTGTTTATCGGGACCGCTGTTCCTACAAATCAGGCAATAACTTTTGAGAGTAAAACTTCAGAAACTCTGGCGGGTATCTACGGTATATCCATATCAGCAGCTCCGGAACAGGCGTCACTAACAGGTGATAATGACCTTTCGTCCACGGTGTTAGGAAGTGAGGAGATCCTGATATTCAAGTATTCGGATAACTACACTGAAACGGATAAAACCTTTACTGCATTTTCCGTGACCCTGACTGCAGGCTCAACAATAAATACTATAGTCAACACCCTTAATAGTGGATTTGCTACAAACAATGCAGGGTTTACTGCATCGAACAGCAGCGGGAAGTTAAAGATTACATCCAATGATTATGGGGCTGATATCTGGTTCCAGGTATCGAGTAATCAGGTTAGCGACACAGATAACGATCAGATCTGGGACAAAACAACCTGGGACAATGCTACAGATAGTTTATTAAGCGATGCAGGGGTAGATATTGCCGGCAGTATAAACAACCATGTAGCTATAGGGAAAGGGAATGTCCTTACTGCAGCTCCGGGTTTTTCCGAAGGGGGTCTCAAGATAAGCACAACATCAAACCAGACCGGCCTGTTCGGGACAATAAGTGTCTCTCTGGGAATTGCGGACCGGCTTCCCTCAACACTTGAGTACTATGTAGAGTCTGAATCAGGAATATTAAAATCAAAAGAGACCTCCCTGCAAGATTCCATTGATGATATAGATGCCCGGATTTTGATTATGCAAAAGAGGCTTGAAGATAAAGAGGAGAGGCTGCTTTCGGAGTTTACAAGACTCGAGGTTCTGCTCTCGAAATATGATGCAATATCCCAGTATCTGACGAGTGTTTTGGACGCCATCCCAAAGATTGGTGAATATTAAATAACAATCAGGCCGGAAATAATAATAGAAGAGACTGCCGCAAACTTCGAGCGTTCAATTAGGAGGAGCATTTAATATGTTGAATACCAGTATCTCACGCTACAGAGAAAGCCAGATCACGTCTACTTCACCTGAAAAAACAATTTTCATGTTATATGATGGCGCAATACGCTTTCTCGGGTTGGCCATGAAAGAACTTGAAGAAAAGAATAATATGCCGGAAAAGGCAAGGTTAATAGAAAAAACGGTAAAAATCATAGATCACCTTCAGTCATGTCTTGATCAGGAGAAAGGTGGTGTTATTGCCGAAAATCTCGACAAACTCTATGATTATATGTCCATTAAGCTGACTGAAGCAAATCTCAGGAATGATATCCCCAAGATGAGAGAAGTTCTGAATCTTCTGCTGACAATCAGGGATGGCTGGAAAAATATTTGTGATAAAAGCGCTGGCAATGATAACAGTAACAAGAACTTTATCCATCCACCGGATGATTCCGGCTTTGATGCAGCAGCATCCGAGCCGGAAAGGAAAGTCGGGGTGAAAGTATGATTGCCGGCATGAGTTCCAGCGGCTTACGGAAAGAGAGGAGATAATGAAAACAGATGCAAATAAATTAATTGCATTATACAAAAAAATGCTCGACATTGCTGCAAAAGAGCAAAAAGAGATAGCAGAAAATAATCTCGACAAAATAGAGCGCTGCTATTCACTGAAAATTGATATTATAAGAGAGATAGATGAGATAAATAACGGTGAATCACTGATCTACAGTTCTGAAAAAAACGATGAACTTGCGTTACTTATAAAACAGATCATAGTTATCAACAAAGCCAATGCCGAGGCTCTCAGTAAAAAAAGAAATGAGATTATGAGTGAGTTATCCACTGTTCAAAAAAGAAAAACAGCTTTCAGGGCATATGAAACATGTGCTTAAAAACGGTTCACGGTTACCAGTTCACGGTTCACGGTTCACGGTTCACGGTTCACGGTTCACGGTTCACAGTTCACGGTTCACGGTTCACGGTTCACGGTTCACGGCATTTGCATGGCTTTTTTCCTGTAGCTTAGATTCATCCCTATCCGGATGACCAGGTTTTGCGGACTCCTGAGGCTCCTTTTAAGCATGTTTTTCAGAGAGTATGTTTGATGATACGCCCACCAGTAACCATGCTGGAGTTCGTCCGCGGTCATGCCTTTTGGTCTGAATATGACTTCACTGGTATGGTACTTTGACCAGTCCCTGTCTGTTATCCTTCCCTCTTTT
>DRDE01000349.1 GCA_011040095.1 Nitrospirota bacterium | reverse complement strand
GGACAATCTACATGTGCATAGTGCCTTGCATCCGTCTCATATTCTACATGCGCCGTGGCTATGGTTATTCCCCTCGCCTTCTCCTCGGGCGCATTGTCTATCGAGTCAAATGCACGGAAATCCGCCTTCCCTTTCATTGCTAAATATTTTGTCATTGCCGCAGTCAATGTCGTCTTCCCATGATCCACATGCCCTATTGTTCCTATGTTTACATGCGGCTTTGTTCTTTCAAATTTTGCCTTGGCCATCTTTGCCTCCTGTATAATTATTCATTATACTGATTACTCCGATTTCTAACTGATGATTACACAGATTACTCAGAACGATTTGCATCCTTTATCCGCCCCTCACTTTTAAAATAATGTCTTCAGCAATATTTTTCGGGACCTCTTCATAATGGGAAAATTGCATTGTGTAAGTAGCCCGTCCCTGTGTCTTTGATCTCAGGTCGGTCGCATATCCGAACATGGAAGAAAGCGGCACCTGTGCGGCAATTACCCGGACATTCGCCCTCTGGTTCATGGTCTGGATCCTGCCTCTCCTTGAATTCAGATCACCTATGACATCTCCCATATATTCCTCAGGCGACACGACCTCTATAGCCATAACAGGTTCAAGCAATACGGGCTTTGCCTTTTTAGCGGCATTCTTGAACGCCATTGAACCGGCAATCTTGAATGCCATCTCCGAGGAATCCACTTCATGATATGAACCGTCATACAGGGTAACCTTGACATCAACAACCGGGTAGCCTGCAAGCACACCGTTTTCAAGGGCCTCTTTAACACCCTTCTGGACTGCGGATATATATTCTTTCGGTATAACGCCACCGACAATTTTATTGACAAATTCAAAGCCACCAGCAATATCCAACGGTTCAAGCTCAATATAAACATGTCCATACTGGCCCCGTCCGCCCGACTGTCTTACAAATTTACCTTCCGCCTTGACTCGCTGCTTTATTGTTTCCCTGTAGGCAACCTGCGGCTTCCCTACATTAGCCCCGACTTTAAATTCCCTTAAAAGGCGGTCTACGATTATATCGAGGTGAAGCTCACCCATGCCTGAAATTATTGTCTGTCCCGTCTCGTCATCAAATGAAACCTTAAACGACGGGTCCTCCTGTGCAAGTTTTCCAAGCGCCACGGAAAGTTTTTCCTGGTCAGGTTTTGTTTTCGGCTCAATTGCGACCGATATCACAGGCTCAGGGAATTCCATTGATTCAAGTAATACGGGATTGTCTGCATCACAAAGCGTATCGCCTGTAAGGGTTTTTTTCAATCCAACCGTAGCGACAATATCTCCTGCATGAATCTCTTTGACTTCCTCTCTCTTGTTTGCATGCATCTTCAGGAGCCTGCCGATGCGTTCCTTGACATCTTTTGTTGAATTATAAATATATGAGCCTGAAGTTATTGATCCGGAATAAACCCTGAGAAATGTCAGCTGCCCGACAAACGGATCCGTCATTATCTTAAAAGCAATTGCAGAGAAAGCTTCGTCTTCGGATACCTTCCTTATCACATCCCTGCCTGTAACAGGCTCAACACCCTTTACCGGGGGGATATCAGCCGGGCATGGCAAAAAATCAATTATTGCATCAAGAAGCTGCTGCACGCCTTTATTCTTAAAGGCGGAACCGCACAGAACAGGGGTTATCCTTAATTCTACAGTGCCTTTTCTCAGCGCCGACATTATCAGGTCAGCCCCTATTTCCTCACCGGCAAGATATTTTTCCATTATCATATCATCAAAATCAGACAGGGTTTCCAGCATCTTCTCTCTGTATTCAAGCGCCTGCGGGAGCAATTCATCGGGGATATCAGCCTCAACAAAACCCGCCCCTAATGTCTCATCATCATACACATATGCCTTCATTTTAACAAGATCAACGGACCCGCTGAAAACATCTTCCGCGCCGATCGGTATCTGCACGGGAACAGGGGTTGCTCCAAGCCGCTCAATCATGGACTTGACACACATAAAAAAGTCTGCGCCCATCCTGTCCATCTTATTTATAAATGCAATCCTCGGGACATGGTATTTGTCAGCCTGTCTCCAGACCGTCTCTGATTGAGGCTCCACACCTGCAACAGCATCAAAAAGCGCAACCGCGCCGTCAAGCACTCTCAACGACCTTTCGACCTCAATGGTAAAATCAACATGACCGGGTGTATCTATAATATTTATCCTGTTATCATTCCACATACAGGTCGTGGCAGCGGATGTAATTGTAATGCCCCTTTCCTGCTCCTGCACCATCCAGTCCATAACAGCAGTGCCCTCATGGACTTCACCCATTTTATAAGTTACTCCCGTGTAATAGAGAATACGCTCCGTAACCGTGGTCTTCCCGGCATCTATATGGGCCATTATCCCGATATTTCTCGTCTTTTCCAATGTCATATCCGCTACTGTTTTTTCCATTTCCTTTATTACCATCTATAATGAGCAAAAGCCTTATTAGCATCAGCCATCTTGTGAGTGTCTTCTCTCTTCTTCATTGAAGCCCCCGTGCTATTAGCTGCATCCAGTAATTCACCGGCCAGTTTTTCCCTCAGTGTCCGCTCTCCCCTTTTTTGAGAAAAGCCGATTATCCACCTGAATGCCAGTGCTATCCTTCTCTGCGGCCTGATGTCAACAGGCACCTGATAAGTAGCGCCGCCCACACGTCTTGATTTAACCTCGAGAACAGGCTTGACATTTTCCAGTGCAGTCTTGAATATCTTCAGCGGATCGTTACCTGTTTTCGATTTTATGATATCGAATGCCCCGTAGCATGCCCTTTCCGCTACAGACTTTTTCCCATCCTTCATAAGTGAATTAACAAACTTACTGACAACCTTGCTGTTATAAAGGGGATCCGGCAATATTTCTCTTTTTTCTGCTACTCTTCTTCTCGGCATATTTTAATGACCTTTTATTTGGGTTTCTTGGCGCCGTATTTTGACCGCCCTCTTCTGCGGTCGGCAACGCCAAGGGTATCGAGGGTACCTCTTACAATGTGATATCTGACGCCTGGAAGATCTTTCACCCTGCCACCTCTGATGAGAACAATAGAATGTTCCTGGAGATTATGACCAACGCCCGGAATGTAGGCAGTGACTTCCATCTTGTTCGTT
>DRDE01000348.1 GCA_011040095.1 Nitrospirota bacterium | reverse complement strand
TATTGTAAGTGTTCACAGGGTGCAGGGAGCAGTTGTCAGTGTGCAGAATGAAATTTGAAGATTCGGAGAAACTACAACTGTTTGAGGTTACAAACAGACTCTAAATATAACGCAAAAGAAGGAGATATCCGAAGGGTGTATATGAAGAATTTCAGTCAATAATATCATCTTCATCCTTGTATGCCCTTTTTTTGATTATGAACTGTATAAAACCGTATACCATAATCAGGGCTGCAAAGAAAAAGAGGAACTGATAGAGGTTAGTGCTCAGGTAGGTAAACCAGGTAAATTTTTTCCTGAGGAAACCATGCCACTTACTTTCTAATTCCTCAGGAGAAACTGAAAGACCCTTCATGATTGCCGTATCTGCTTTGTCCCCATTTCTTAAATGCCCAAGGATTTGAAGTATTCTGCCGGAGCCGAATTCCCGGTCAATATAAGCAACTATGCTTTTACTCTCCTGGTACGCCAGCAGGAGGTTTTCCCTGTCTGTCGGGAATCTTATTGCCAGGTCTTTTACAGGTATAAATCTGCCGGACAGGGTGGCCTGCTTCAGCAGGTCTTTATTCTCCCCCATTATCATCTCTGATATGCCGCCTGTGACCCATTGAGAAATACCTTCATTCAGCCATTTGGGCAGATTACCTCCTTTAGTGTAATGATAAAGGAGGAGATGAGAAAGTTCATGTTTCAACGTTATTTCCAGGGTAAAAGGATTTGTCTTCATCTTTGAATTGTCAATTAGTATTAAATTGTTTTGAGGGACGGCAATTGCAACAACGAGATCATTACCAACCATTTTCCGGAAACTTTTACTGTTTCCAATTAATATGACTGTCGGGCTGAACCCTATTTCATACCCAAAGGTCTTTTCAAGCTCACGTTTAACCTGAGGATAAATCCTTACGACCTTCTTTGCGACAGACTGCAGAGACTTTTCATACTGAACAATGACCCCGTCTTTCTGAACGATATTTATCCCTGCTGCGTAAATGAGCTTGCAAAAGAAAAACAACAGGAGAATTGAGTATGAGAAGCTTGCTTTTTTCGACATTCTAAATTATACACGGAGTAAGACGGGAAATAAGCAAGCCGGGGCAATTCATGAATTGCCCCGGCATCTTGCCCATGTCGCTGATTTAATAGCAAATGCAGGGTTTGAGCTATCAGAAATGAATCGTAAACAGCCTGAATGATGGAATATACGAAACTTCATCCGGAGAAAGGGCGCCGTCCCTGTTTTTATCCATAAGCATAAAAGCATCTTCTATATTGGAATATTTGTCAGCGTAGCTGGAAAATTCGGGGTAACTGATTCTACTGTCCCTGTCCCTGTCCATGGATTGAAAGGTTTCCTTATATTTTTCTGCGGCTGCAACATCATGTGTCTTGTCCCACTCCGAAAGTGTAATCCTCTCGTCACGGTTATTGTCTATCTTTTCAAAGGCATTCTCTTTCATATAGTAAGAAAGTTCTTCATGATTGATTTTGCCGTCCTTATCTTTATCTATTTTCTCGAACATCCGTTGTTCTGCACCGGCAACAGTGGCGGCGATTACGAGTACACAAGCAAGTATTAGAGGCTTTAAGTTCATTCGCTCCCTCCCTGATTACATTTCCTGGGGCATCCTGGCAGCCGACAGGTTTCTAAGCCCATTATAATTGCTTTTCTACGGGATTGCAAATAAAGTGCGCCGGCCTGTTTTTACAGCTCAACAAATAATAATATATCAATGCGAAACGGTATCAGTGAGTTCCGGATTCCCGACGCGCTTCGCTTGCGGGAATGACATGTTTTTGAGCGTCTGCGTTTAAACTCAACAATTAAGCTGTCATTCCCGCGGTCCTTTGGGCGGGAATCCAGTCTTTTCAGTGAGTTCTGGATACCCGACTAAAACTTCGGGTATGACAAAAATAAAAAACAGCTATTTATAAACAGACTCTACAGCAGACGCATAAACAGGGAAACATGCCGTAATTATTAAGATTAACTCGCAGGGAGACATGTTTAATTTTGTAAAATATTCCATTGCACAACCAAACTATGAACATTTTATTGTCCTTTGATACGGTTCAGCCCGGGATTTTACAAATTATTATCAACCACGAAGGGCACGAAGATCACGAAGAATCTGTTTGTCTCCTTATTTTATAATGCTTTTCTTCGTGCCCTTCGTGTTCTTCGTGGTTATATTGGAGTTTATGCGCAGGCTCTCTATTTAGATATAAAAGCGTAACTTCCGTTTTTAGGTTTATTATTGATTTGACGAATATATTTACCTATTCTATCATGTATTCTTTCACCAACATACTTATGTCCTTTTACACTCAGGTGAATCTTGTCCACAAAAAAACTATCATCATTAAGCTCATCCCTAAGGTCTAACGGATTCCGCAAAACCTTCATGAAATGGCGCCAGCTTCGCGCTGTTTTCTGTGGCGGATTTGATGGAATAAGAACCGGTAAAAAAGCAATATTATTTTTATCACACATATCCATAAGTTGTAAAATAGCATCTACGTTAAGTTTGACGGAATCGATGGAGTCCCAGGTATAAGATGCGGGAAACAGTTTTGATTTAAGGATCAAATACATTTTCCGGAACACAGCCTGAATCCTGAGGAACGGTTGATTTGTTTTATGATCATATAAAAAAGCATTTTTAGTGAAATTACGTTGGAGATCGGTTTCCGGAAGAACCATTACTACTATATCCGCATTCAGCAGGCCATTCAGTGTGAGATATCTAATCTAGTTTTGAGGTGACCATCCGGGAGCTGAAACGTTTATACTTTCAGCGCGAAGATCATCATTGTTATTCAGTAAATATTCCACTATCCTGCAAAAAAGCTTCTCTTCCTTTATTTTTACCCCTCCGTAAGTAATTGAGTCGCCTACAAATAATATTCTCAACACGCCTTCTCTCTTTTTTTGATCAATTTCAGGTCCCCGAAGCCCTAATCCGTTAATGTTAACAGGATGGCCATACGAACTGGCGGTTTGAGACGGCTTCATTAAATATCCCCATTCTTCATTTGGTAAAAACCCTACAATTTGTCCCCAACCTATCAGCTTTAAAGTAATTTCAATGATGACAAGCACAACAACAAAAGAACATAAAGCCAGCGAAATATTTTTAATAAAATTTCTCACTCAACATGCCTCATATATTTCATGAATGCACCGGGCGGCTCAACCTGAAGTGTATTAATATGCTGATTTGCCGTTCGTAATTCTTAAGCTGATCAAAGTCAAAAATGATTCTGCGGTTGAGCATTCAAGAGCGCTGAGTGGTTATACAATTCTATTTCCCCCCCGACAAGTCAGCCCTTTGCTTCAGCCCATATTTTTCATACTCGAAAGTTGCGATTAATATATCTGATTTTCTATCCAATTCAAGAGTCACTTTACAGGGGCAACAGTAATTTTTATTGTCAGTGGCAAGATTTGTATTATCTACCCATTCAAGTTCTGAACCGGGCAAAACATCAACTGTTATAAACGGCCCAAGCCTACGCATAAACTCAAAATCAAATCAAGCAACTGGAAATAATTACCAACAGACTTTGTCTGTGTAATAATAACAGAAATAATACCTGAAATCTTTTCAAAAGATGAAGAGGGGATGGAAAAAGCAGGAGATACGGAAATAAGAGTTCTGCCGTTATGGAAGTGGCTTCTTATGGAATGATAAAACCGGATATTTAGCAATGCTGCCATTGAAGGAGAGGCTTAATGAAATCATCGCTGAAATTGAACGGGAATTGCCCTTGATTCATGGAATGTGCGGAATCGGACCCGGCATGAATATTGAGAGATAAATAAGATATGCATTTTTATAACAATTTCATAAATTCACGAGGGGATACTATTCTGATACCTTCACACTTATCCTTCGGGAAGTGTCTTTTGTTTCCTGTAACAATTGCATCTGCCTTTGATGTTAATGCAACCTCTAAAAAGGGTTCGTCACCCTTGTCAGGCAAATCAACGGAACTGTTATACGCCGGCGCACTAATGCCTGTATCCCTCAACACCTCTACTATAGAATGGACATCTTCTTTGAAAAGCTTAAATTTCGGCCTGCAAAGAACTATCTCGTATTCCATGATAATTCTTTCATCAAATATAATTTCAATGTCACCCTGAAGTATCAAATGCAGTATCCTGGCAGGAGTACCAAAAAGATTAAGAAATGCAGAAACAATGACATTTGTGTCAAGTACAACTCTCATGCAGACAACCGTTCCAGTTTCTTCCGGGCTGCCTTTATTTCACTTTCAATTTCATCATGCGTTACCTGATCGGTTTCTCTATCTAAAGATCCCCTGTGTATCCTGTCGAGAGCTTTCAATGCCCTTGCCCGCCTGTGAATATCCAGGTCTTCCTCAAAAGTATCCTCTGAAACCTTTGTAAGAAGCGCCACGGGTCTGCCGTTTGAAGTAATAATCATCTCCTGTCCATTCCGAACAAGTTTCCATATCTCGGATGTCTTTTGTTTTAGTTCCCTTACAGTTATAAATTTCATAAAACACCTCCGTGTCTCATATGTGTATCAATAGTATTACAAATTATATACACAAATGGCAACAATCTCAATATCCTTGAATCACGATTTCAGAAACACAATATATAACCGTTCACGGTTATTGGAAGAATATAAAAAGAAGTCAAGGTATTATCCGACAGGGATGCGAAAGAACTCATTCAGGAATTAAAGTCAATTTAAAAAATGCTTCAAGCGTTACATAACACATTTAAAAACCATGAACCGTGAACCGTGAACCATGAACCATGAACCATGAACCATGAACCATGAACCATGAACCGTGAACCGTGAACTGATAACTGTGAACGGTTGCCACAATATATAGGGCGGACGTCTCACCGGAACTTTGATAAAGAAGAGAGGGAAAAAATAAAAGAGCTTGGAATAGACAAACAAAAAGTTTACTCACTTTAATTAGAGTCTGTCCATAAACTCAATAATTAAGCTGTCATTCCCGCGGTCCTTTGGGCGGGAATCCAGTGTTTTTAAAGACTTCTGGATACCCGATTACAGAATTCGGGTATGACAAAAACAAAAAAACGGCAATTTATAAACAGACACTAATTAGAGTCTGTGTATAAACTCAAACAGTTGTCGTTTTTCTGTCATTCCGGCTTGTC
>DRDE01000347.1 GCA_011040095.1 Nitrospirota bacterium | reverse complement strand
GGTTGGAGGAATTCCGATCATAATCAAAAGGGGTGTCATTAAAAAACCACCACCTACACCAAATAAACCTGAAAGCAGTCCTACCACCAACCCGAGTCCAACAATAAGCGGTAGGCTTATACTGGTTAATGCAATCGGTAGATAAAAATACATTTCTATCAATCCTCCTTTAATAAATAGTTAATTCATAAATGACAGGGATTATTGTCCGCTATAAGGTAACAAATCCTTATTAATGTGATTAACAAGATTAAATGAATTCCATAAGGTGTGTCAATTAATAATTTTTTTTTTTTTAAAATAACAAGTTAAAATAAATTTATATTGCAAAACGCAACAACTCCCGGGTATTTGTAATTCAAATTATTAATGTTGCAATCTTTAATACAATAATTCTTAAATGACAGTATTTTGTATAACAGCATATTATAATTAATTTTTCACTCAAAGAATTGTATAACTTTAACGTGGAGAGGTACAATAATCATATGCTATAAAGAAAAAACGGAACCACCTGTTAAATGCATAATAAGACACTTATCAATGTCCTTGGAGTTGTATATTATCATCTCAAAACACGTAATGGCGGAGACCTTTACCTGACTGAATATGCCGATAAATTTCATAAACACCTCAATATAGGCAACTGGTATGAAAAGCGGTGGTTCGACAGGCACAAGACAAGACTCAAAGGCACGGGTTCCGTCTTCAAGGTGCCTACAAAGAAAGTTAATGGAAAGAGTCTTGACCTCGTGGTAAAAAACTGCCGCGTTGGTGAGGACGTCCCTCTTGATACTCATACACTGGAAGAATTCTGCAACGCCGAGTTCAATAGCCCATGGGAAGAATTTTCTCTTGTTTCTGAAATGAAAGAGGGCCTGTTCGGGCCTGAAAACTTAAAGATGAAAACACAGCGCCCCATGGCGATCTATGTGCCGCCCGGAAAGATGCAGCCCTGGCAAAGCGGAAGATCAAGGGACAAGATCAATAAAATACGGGCAAGACATCCCGGGATAGACCTGGATATTTTAAAACAGTACAAACTCGTTTACCAATGGATCGACGGCCTCAACATCGTTGAGATCTTTGAACATATCAATATCGAACGCAATGAACTCTTGTATCACCTCAAGATCCTTGATCAGGCCGTTACGTCTGATATTGAACGGAAGGGATACCATGTGGCTGATTCAAAACCGGAGCACATAATAATCAGCAGAGAAAATATTGAGCGGATAATGAAGAGCGGACGGAAAAGCTCAGGTAATCCCGCGTCAAATCAGATAAGCTATCTTTACAAGCTCATCGAGAATGGTAAATATTCAGTGATCGATTACGAGCTCCTTCTCCGTACACTCAAACACGATACATTGGTCAAGGAATCCAAACGGCACTCTTATCTCGACTATCAAAGGGACCGCTTTACAGCAACTCCTTTACCCGGCCATCTGCGTAAAATGGAAATTCATGATGTTCCATATATATATGGTCATACCGAAAGTACAGGCGGAAAGCTCTGGGTTGTCGGGAACAATGCACTCCTGTTCGACTATTTCCTGCCTGAAAGGTGGAGAAAGACCCCGTCTATCGGGCTGTCCGGCAAAAAGGAGACATTCTATACAATAACCAAGGACAACGTTCATTTAGTATGGCGCACATCAAGGGTTGGAGAACTGCCGGAGAAAGACGATGAAGAGTATGACCCGCTGATCCAGAAATTTGGCATAAACAGTCCATTTGAAGAATCAGCCATTGCCCTTGAATTGACCAAACTGAAAATACCCTGCGCGTATGTAAGGGCAATATACAAGACCGCGTCTTACAAAATGGAGATGTCATTCGACCAGAGAAGGTATGAGTCGCACAAAAACATCTTTGATCCGGAAGGACGCCCCGTGCTACAGGAAGAGCATAATTACATATTAATCAGGGGTTATTACAACGGTCCCGATGAATGGGTTGCCAGACAATCCGGTCCGCTGTATAAGAGAATAAGCCTTGCCGAAGCCGTCGCGACAGGTATTCTTGAAATGGACAAGAGCCTTCTGCTGCTTGAAAAGGTCAAGGTGAAACTTGAGAAAGCAGGATACATCGGTACGTTGCTAAAATTGGATGACCTGGTGTTGTCACTTGACAATGACGGTAGTATAGTAAAAGACAACACTGGCAGCCCGTTGGTGGTCATATGTAATTTTGAATATATCTGGAAGATCCTGCGATGAGCATACTAAAACAAATCATAGAACATAAAAAACAAGAGATAGAAACAGTGATGCGCAACGTACCGCTTGCAGAGCTAAAAGCAAAGATAGGCGATATGGATGGCACGAAGTCTTTCATGAAGGCGATCAAACGGGACAAAGGCGGCTCCATCAGGCTGATCGCGGAACTCAAAAAGGCCTCCCCTTCAAAGGGCCTTATCAGGGAAGACTTCAACCTGTCCGAGATCATATCAGTCTACGACAGCAAAAGTGTTTCAGCCATATCCGTACTTACAGAGCGGCGCTATTTCTCCGGCGAACTCGACTACCTCAACAAGGCAAGGAAGCTGACCGAAAAGCCGCTGCTCAGGAAAGATTTTATTTTTGAAGATTACCAGATCTACGAGGCGCGGGCAAACAGCGCGGACGCTATACTGTTGATAGCTGCGGTCCTCGAGAGATCGCACCTCTGCCACCTTTACGGCGTCGCAAGAGAGCTTTCACTGGACTGCCTTGTAGAGGTGCATACCTATAAAGAACTTGACATGGTACTGCAGGCCGGGCCAGAGATAATCGGGATCAACAACAGGGACCTGACAACTCTTGAGATAAACCTGGAAACAACCTTTAAGTTTCTAAAGGACATCCCCGATGACAGGACAGTGGTAAGTGAGAGCGGGATCAGCACAAGGGCGGATGTTGAGGCCCTTGAGGCAACAAGGGTAGACTCCATGCTTATCGGCACATCTATCATGAAGTCCGCTGATATCGGTGCCAGGATCGATGAACTGACGGGGCATTGATTAACTTTCAGCTTTCAGCAATTAGCTCTCAGCTTTTTGATACATTTTGCATTGTAGGAGCACGGCATGTAATTGACCCCTCTGTGTCTCCTTGTACCCATAGGGCATAAGTCTCATTGAAGCGTATGCTACGCACTGCTTAATTCGGATATATAAAGGGGAGAATTAATCCCCTCCTTGCCAAGGAGGGGGGCGGGGAGGTCATTTTTTTAGTCTTTTAATGAACTGCTGTATCTTAATCAGCACACCATTTAAATTTTCATAAATCTCCCTATTTGTAAAACGTAAAAAAGCAGTGCCATAAGATTCCAGTATTCTCTCCCTTGCACTATCCCGACACTTTGCCCCCTCAGTATAATGTGAATCTCCGTCAACTTCTATTGCCAGTTTTAATTCAGAGCAGACGAAATCGATTACGAACTTCTCGACACTATATTGTCGCCTGAACTTACATCCTATTTGCTTCCCTTTTAGTTTTGACCAAAGAACAACTTCGGCATGAGGCAGCTTGTTTCTCAGCTGCTTTCTTTTGAAAGTCTCTTTTGATTTGTTGAACACTCTGGTCATAAATACCCCTCTCTGTCTATCTGATTTGTGTTCGGATATTGATTAGTACCCCTCTGTGTCTCCCCTTGGAAAGGGGAGAATTAATCCCCTCCTTGCCAAGGAGGGGGGCGGGGAGGTTATCTGTCCGCCGGACTCTTTACGGCAAGGCCGGGTTTATTCAGCACATGCGTGTAGATCATGGTCGTTGAGACATCGGCATGGCCGAGCAGTTCCTGGACGGTACGGATGTCATAGCCGTCCTCAAGGAGATGGGTTGCGAATGAGTGACGCAAGGTATGGCAGCTTACCCGCTTCGCAATGCCTGTTTCTTGAGCCGCCTTTTTAATGGCTTTATGCAAAGTGCTTCCATGTATATGATGTCGGCGTGTCTTATTGCT
>DRDE01000346.1 GCA_011040095.1 Nitrospirota bacterium | reverse complement strand
TTCTACTCAGGGAGATGATCCTTCGAGTGGGACAACATGGAAAGCGCTCTCAAGTAAGAACTTGAAAGCACAGGAAGTGCCTTACCGGTTATGCTGATGGCTGTGTCGATGTTGGCCGGAAGCAAATCGGGGGGAAGCAAGGGAATCAATTACTTGTTCTTATGTTCTCCTGGATCTGATTCTGCCTGATCAGCCGAATCGCGCAGTACGGATCCGTATGCTGCGTGGTGTGGGAGGGACGCCCTGCGAGGGGCGTTCCTATCCCGATATCTTTTTTGTTTTTTTTATATTTCCTTATTCGTTTCTTTTTTAAATCTGAGCGTGTGAGAAGTAGTAGAGCCGCAATCTGCAACCAACATCATGTCCCGGATGTGTATGACCAATATTGTAGTTTATATCGTCTTTTTTCTCTATGCCTTTTTTATTATTTATTTCTTCCGCAAACTCAAAAGACATCGATAAATTATCAGCCGTTTATTTTCAATCATTTTTTTGAGATAACGCCATGATGAGGGATGCGAATCTGAAGCACTTCAAAGTGCATAAAAACGATATGCAAATCTCAAACTATTCAAAGTCAAAAAGAGGCCTGCTGCTTCACATTCCATCCATCAATTTGTTATACAATTCAATAGTTTTACTACAATAGGTTTTTGACTAACTTAATGTTTTCTGGTTGGTTCCAATCCCTTGGCCCCACTATTTTTTCTCTAATAATACCTTTCTTGTCAATAATGAAAGTTTCAGGAACCCCAGTCACACCAAAGAGGTCACATACTTTTAAATCACTATCAAGGAGAGTAGGGGTACTTATATTATTTGTCTTTTTATATTTTTTTAAGTTGTCAAGATCATCTCTAAATAGCACTCTGAGCATTTGAAATGGCTCGCCCTTCATCTGTTTAGAGAGGGCTTCTATTGACTGAAGCTCCGACTTGGAAGATGGGTTCCAGGTAGACCAAACATTTATAAAGACCACTTTGCCTTTTAGATCGGAAAGCTTCCATTTTTTCCCGCTATCATCCATAAGTTCAAAATCAGGAGCAGATTCACCAACAGCAGCAATATTTTCGTATTTTTCTTTCAGCTTTGAAGTTGTGTATGGCATTGAAATCATAGTGAGCATTTTATTTATCTCAACTGCGGTTTCTGTTTCGGGATATTTATCTATTATATCCATATATATTTTTGCAGCTTCTTCGTCATCTCCCATTTGTTGTAATGACAAAGCTTTGTTATATAACTTTCTCGCTGACTCTTCTTTATTTGTGCATGAGGTAATGCTGGCAATAAAGAAAAGCAGCAGTGCTATTGAAATGCTCTTATGAATATGATGTGCCATGTTTATGCTCCTTTTTATGTATCTAACTATTTAATCAGGTGCGCCGTTTTTTGGAATCACCTGAATTTTATGGTTATACTATATTTCAAATAATTATATTTCTCCTTCTTTAAGTGAGACAGTAACAATATTGCCAACATATAGCACGACTCTTACTGCTTCGATGATGAAATTTTCAAATTGATTTTTTATCAGCATCCTTTCATGGGGAAGCATTCCATTTAATGTATTTACTTTTTCAATATCATCGTGAAAATAATAACCATTTATCCATAAATCAGTTACGACTTCAGGACTCATCTCTTTACCATTTAATGTTAATTTAAATCCGCTGCTCTTGAGTGCATCTTTCCAAATATTCCTGGATTTGACCAGATACTCCTTATGTTTTTCATTAGTAAGGTACTGTTGACAAATATTGTAAATTCTATTTAAATAAATCGGTTCCTTTTCAGAAACAAATTTTCTAAATGTTAATAAGAACGAACGAAAATATTCCTCATCTGGATGAACTGATTGAAAATGAAGCCCCTTCTCAGCTTCGTATTTCATTGTTATGCTACTATTAAATCCGTCCTTAACAATTTTTGTTTGACGTAATTCATCCACACGTAGCTTAAATAAGTTCAATTGATCAATATAATTCATAGTTTTTTGTATAACGTCAAGCTCTGTGAATCGAACCATAAAGCACATTAAAGTGCGAAAAAGCGTTTTGTAAATAATAAATCAAACACAGTCAAAAATGGTTCCGCTGCTTCGATTTCACAGCAGCGTTTTGTTGTGTGCCGGGCAAGGCCCGGCTGCTAACTGGTGATACTGGGAATTGTGACACAAATTTCTGGTTAAGTCCATACCCAGCCTGATGGAGGCGAAGGGTAGCTGAAGGCAAAGAAGTTGCAGTAATGTAACGTCCGGAGGAAGCCGAAAGCAAAAGCGTGGGTCGACGAACAGGTATGCCCCGTACCGGAAGGTAGAGGGCAGGCAGATTTGAGGCAGTGGAAACCGGGACGAGTCCGCAACACAGGATAAAGTCCTCTATCCATCAATGGTGAACACTGTATATCTGACGATCGTGCGCGGAAAGCAGCCGGGAATACCCCGGGAGGCCCGCTGCGTCTCCCCTGATATACTGCTATGAATTACCGGAAAACAGGGAAACCGGTTGACCAAAACCCCGGCGTGTGCGGGATACCACATCAGTCCCAAGGGCGAGCCGCTCCCACAGGGAGGGGAACACAAAACAAGAGATGTGGAAGCAGATAACATGGGAGTGAGCAAGCCGTAAGGTGAGCAAATCACGTAAGCGGGAGTCAGCAGAGGGCATAGTAGACCTGCCTTATGGAAGGTTGAAGGCCCGAACGGTGCCGCCTGCCGAATGGCAGGGGTAAATGAGAGTGGTGAGTAGGAGGTGCGTCTAATGCTCCAATTAAGTGTTCATTGCGTCGTATCTATCCAAAAGCCCGACAGAACAGATTCTACTCAGGGAGATGATCCTTCGAGTGGGACAACATGGAAAGCGCTCTCAAGTAAGAACTTGAAAGCACAGGAAGTGCCTTACCGGTGTTGTTTTGCGAAATAAACCGGCCTTATTTTTCTAATTAAACTGGCCTTTTCACATTAAACCGACAAGTAATCCGTGTTATTAAAGGGAGAAGCGATTATCGGGGCCATATCCTTTTGACATAGCTCAATAACGGTATAACGGTCTTTGCGTTTTGATAAGAATACAAGGCAATCCATGCCGATCAGTTCTTCCGTAGAGAACTCATTTTGAGGCTCCTCGCCGAGAATAATAGTT
>DRDE01000345.1 GCA_011040095.1 Nitrospirota bacterium | reverse complement strand
GGCTCGCCGGAAAGCTCCCTTGCCTCTCCGTCGTTAATAA
Organism: Nitrospirota bacterium; assembly: GCA_011040095.1. Taxonomy (GTDB): domain Bacteria; phylum Nitrospirota; class Thermodesulfovibrionia; order UBA6902; family UBA6902; genus BMS3ABIN06. Next base: position 8,000 of record DRDE01000345.1, on the reverse strand, counting down.
GAAGTATATCAACTAATTTAAGGGTCTCAAGAAGAGAATCCCTCTTTCCTTCTATCCAGAAATTCATTGTATCACAGGCAACAAGGTCGGGTTTTCTAACCTGATTTAATACATCTCTTTGCAGGTCCGGGTCAATATTTGCAAGAAAGACGATTTTTTTATCCCTGTAACTTTCAGGCAGTTTAGGTTTAAACGACTGAAACACGTTGAGCTGTGTATCGAGTGTGCGCGCCTCGTTCAATTCATATCCGTACTCGCCCTTCCACCTGAATGTCTTGCCCTCGGTCCTTTCGATTCCCTCGATATCAATCTTGCGGCTTTTCAGGAATTTCAGGTGGGTGTCGGGGAAATCAGTTCCAACAACGGCAACTACAGAGACATCCGTAAAATAACTTGCCGCCGTGGAAAAATATGTGGCGGAACCGCCGAGCACTTCATCCACTTCACCAAACGGGGTCTTGACAGAATCAAATGCAACCGAGCCTACAACTATTAAAGACATGCTTACCTCCATATAGTTTAAATCAAATATTAAAGATAAAAAATCAAAATGACAGATTAAAATGTAAAAAATTTTTCTCCGGCTTCCGTCATGGAAAAGTGTTCAGGATACTTATGCCCTGCTGCCATGCAAAAGAAAATATTTGATTTTTGATTTGTCATTTTACATTTTTATTTTTGATTTTTTATTTTCTTTGCGGTTCAAAGATCACCTTGATAGATTCTTTTGCCTCAGCCACGAGCCGGAAACCCAGCCCGCCATCCCTGAAAGTCAATTTATGTGTAATCATGCCACTTAAATCAACCCTGCGGCTGCTGATTAGTTTTATGGCTGTTTCCAGGTCTAAAGGGCTTGCGCCGTATGAAGTCATCAATGTTATTTCATTGCGCCAGAGATCATTCATCGGCACAGGAACCATGACTTCCGGTTCCGGTACGGCAAAATATAAAACCGTGCCCCCCCGGTCAACACATTTCAATGCTCCGGTTGAAGCCGGAAGCGCCCCTGCGCAAACAATTACAAGATCGGCAAGCCTGTTTTCATTGAGTTCGAGCAAACGTTTTTGAACATCGTCTTTTGCGTTTATAACGGCATCGGCCCCGAAACGCGCGGCTGCCTTCAGCCGGTACCCGGTAATGTCCGTTGCTATAATCCGGCCTGCGCCTATGGCACGCGCAAGATTTATATGGATCAAACCTGATATCCCGCTGCCGATGACCAGCACCGTCTGACCGGGTTTAAGACCTGCCAGTCTCTGTCCGCGAACCACACAGGCTAAAGGCTCTATGAAAGAGCCTTCTTCATAAGACATTCCATCAGGAAGGACATATACGCCGCTTTCCACATTTATGCGGGGAATACGGATGTATTCGGCAAAACCCCCGGGATCATAATTTGTCCTGTGGAGTGTATCACATGCAGTATGATAACCATTGAGACAGTAATGGCATGTATTGCACGGCACATGATGCGAGACAAAAACCCTGTCGCCTTTTTTGTATTTTTCAACGCCTTCGCCGACCTCGACAATCTCGCCGGTTATTTCATGTCCCAGCACCCGGGGAGCTTTCTTGATGCGATACCATTCCATAACATCACTTCCGCAAATGCCGCTTGCAAAGACCTTTACCAAAAGCTCACCCGGCCCTGTCTTCGGGACAGGCATTTCTTCGACTCTTACATCCTTGTTGTTGTAATACATTAAAACGCGCATAGTTTATTTCTTTTTTGTTTTGTTTTTCTCTTCCTCGAAAATCTCGTTAGCCTCTTTTGGGGTGGCTTTTTTATGAACAATTGCCCGTAATGCCTTCATAATTGCAACAGGATGCGGGTTTTGCCAGACGTTCCTTCCCAGGTTTATGCCGATAGCGCCTTTCTGTATGCCGTCATAGACGAACTCCATAACCTCAAGCTCTGTTTCACATTTGGGGCCGCCTGCCATAACCACGGGCACGGGACATCCGTTGGTAACCTTTTCAAAATCTTCACACCAGTAAGTCTTCACTACCCTTGCGCCTAATTCCGCGGCTATCCTGGAGCATAAACCGAGATAACGGGCATCCCTTTTTTCAAGCTCCCTGCCGACTGCGGTGACCGCCATTACAGGTATTCCGTAATCTTCACATTCGTTAACAAGCTTTGCCAGGTTTAAGAGGCTTTCCTTCTCGTACTTAGTTCCGATAAAGACAGACATGCCCACGGCATCGACGTTTAAACGAATGGCCTCCTTTACGGATGTGGTCAGTCCCTCGTTTGCGAGGTCTTCCCCGACCATGCTGGTTCCGCCGGATACCCTGAGAATAATCGGCTTTGTCTTTGCCGGGTCTATTGCATTGCGTAATACACCCCTTGTGACAAACAGCGCATCGGCATAAGGCAACAGGGGCTTGATGGTTTCACCAGGTCTCTCCAGGCACCTGGTCGGTCCCTGAAAATATCCGTGGTCTATCGGAAGAAAGAAACAGCGACCATCCGACGGAATAACTTTTGACAAACGGTTTTTCATTCCCCAATCCATAATAAATCCTCCTTTAATTTAAATGATAAATATGAAATTATTCATTGTTTTTCTTATACTTGCCGGCATCTTTTTTAAGGGTCAGGCTTTGCTCAAGCATCATTATAAACTTGATGTACTTTACCCCGAACTGTATCAGCTCCACGTCATCCGTCCTGATTTTTTCCACGGTTTCTTCATCAATATCAAAGACATTCAGAAAATCACTCTCGAATATATAATCCCTGAATTTATCAAGGTTATAACTTGCCATATAAAACTGTATCTGTTTCTTGGGATCGAGATCAGGGCTGCTGGGAAGATTCTTCCTCAACTGGATGGGTTTCCAGTCCCTGTTAACCTTGTCATAGTGATCAACCTCCTGATCCACCCTCCACGAAGCTATTGTCCATTCCTTTTTTTCGTGAAAGCCGTAGCAGTGGGGTTCATTGACAAAGAAATAAAACTCCTCCAGCACCGGCCCGTCTTTTCCCGATTCCTTCTTGATCGTCCCCTGGCCCACGGGGTAATAACGGCAGTTGGCCGGCCGGTCCGTATAAACCGCGCAGCCTTCATCATTAAGAAAGGGACATGTCCTGTCGTCATTGTCGGACATCTTCAGTATGGCAAAGGGATGTGAAGAATTTTCATCAATTTTCATGTAAGTATATTTTCCCAGGAAATCATCGGAAGACATCCCTAATCTTTTTTTCAATCTCACAACGTCATAAGGCGTTAAAAGTATCTCTATGTTACTGCAGCACTTGGTAAAACATTTTATGCCTTTGTGGCACCTGAACTTAAATTTGGCGTCTAATGACAGTTTTGTCGGAACCACCGCATCCATCTTACTCATATTTATTGTCTCCTTGAAGGTTTAAGTCGAATTTGAAATTATAACAATTTAAAGGCATTTAAATCCAAAAAAATTGAAATAGTTCAGGCCCCCCCTTTGGAAAAGGGGGGCAAGGGGGGATTTGAAGACGTTTGGAGGACAGAGGGGGAAAATAGAAGGTGACGGTGGTCAACATTACAGCGCTGAAGGAAAAGAGGAGGATCGTATGAGAGATGATTATATGACAGGAAGGGATAACCGTTGTCAGGTTTTCAGATAGATGAGTACTGAAGAATCCTGATTCAGTCCTGGAAGAAATATGGAGACAATTATGATTAATAAAATCTCCCCTAACCCCTCTTTTCCAAAGAGGGGAAGCAAAAATTGACCCACTCGATTGCGCGATGACCCTAAAAAATATGGCTGTATGTTTGAGTACCGTGAACCGTAAACCGATAACTGTGAACAGTTACTTGTTGTGGCACCTCTGGCACAATTCAAACATGCTCTGAACATCAAACGCCCAGAGGTGGGGTGAGTTGGAGGCATGCGGCTGGTGGCAGCTTGCGCATGTGAGTTCTTTGCCTGTCCTTACAGGGTCCGGCCGGTTGCGGGTAGGATGGCCTTCTGTAGAAAAAGAGTCCCCAAGCACATGCCTGCCGTTTGCTTTTTCAGCATGGCAGGTTACGCAGAGGTCCCATGTCGGCTTATAAAGATTAAAAGCATATTCCGATGCATGAGGACTGTGGCATATGGCGCACTTGCCTAAAGTAACCGGGCCGTGAGTATATTTTCTGCCGGCCCATTCGTTTTTTTGCTCAATATGACATCCGAAGCAGACCTCGGTGTCAGGCTTTTTGACGGAATATTTCGGTTCGGATTTATCGTCGTGACAGCTCAGACAGCTCCAGACGGCGGCAGGCCCGTGAACATACGGATAAGAAGCTATCCGGTAATGGCATGAGTAACATGTGGATGTGGCGGCAAGCACTGTCTGTGTGTCAAAAGCCTCAGCGGTAAAAGACGTCGGACTTATGGGCTTTCTGTCAAATTCCTTTGGCTCAAGTATATGGCATTTTGCGCATTGCTCACGATCTTTCATATGAAAAAAATTTTTCCGGAAACCGGCCGGACCTTTCATATATTTACTTACAAGGTCTGAACGGCGAAAAACATTTAGTGTAACATCGTATACGCGGGTGCCCCCTTTTATCGCTGTTATTGTTATTCTGTTCATGCCAGGGGCCAGCGGCACGGAAAAACATTCATATTCCTCATCAGGAACAATATTTACTATTTCCTTATCATCGACTTCCGCTTTTATTAATTCAGCAGAACCTTCCGGCACATGCATTGATATGCCTATGAGGCCGAATTCCATAATCGTATTGTCCGGGGGATACAGGAGGGTGATAGACTCCCCACCTGCTTCGGCAGCCAGGCAGGATGCAGACAAAAACATGATGATATAAAGGAGAATCTTCATTTGCATCTGGATATGGATGATGGAAGAATCTGCTTATCGATAATTTTCTTAATGGCTTTTTTATACATTTCTATGGATTTGTCCTTTTCGCCTTTAAGTTCATAAGCCTTGCCGAGTTCATAGTATGTCATTTGCGGATATGGATTTGCCACAGCGGCATCGTCAAGAATTTCTATGGCCCTGTCAATATCCCCTTTCAGGATCAAGGCTCCGCCGAGTCCTGTTTTCGCATCATTTGATTGAGGGGCCAGTTTAATGGCCTTATTAAACGATTCAAGCGCTTTATCGGCCTCTTTCATCTCAAGGTACAAAAAACCGAGAAGAATATGGGAGCCGGTCATTTCAGGTTTGGCTTCAACGGATTTGATTGCAGCGTTTATCGCCATGTCAAGCAATCCTGAGTCAGTGAATCTCAGCGCCAGGTTGTATAATCTCAAGGCCTCCAGGGCGGCTTTGTCTTTTTTCTCCCTGTGAGGGGATATGGTTTTTTCAAGCTCGCTCTCATCTATCTCTCCAAGCGCCTTTTTGATGAATCCCCTGAGCCTTGTTTTATAAGTCAGCGGATGGCCCGGAATAGCATAGGCGACTATGCCTTCCCTGTCTATAATCACGGTAGAAGGAAAAACCCTGATCCCGTAATCACCGTATAACTGCCTGTCTGAATCGATAAGCAGGGGATATTCGAGTCTGTTTTCGGTGAATATATTCACTGCTTCCTCCCGGTTATCACTGCCTGCAATTATAGTTGCGACCTGCACATTTTTGCCTTTAAATTTTTTAAGAATATCATTAATGTCTTTTAACGCAAGGAGCGACCGTTTCTGCCCGGTTCTCCAATAAACCAGAACTGCCACCCGGCCTTTATAGTCACTTAATGAAATAGTCTTTCCTTCAACCGAACTTAATGTAAAACCGGGAGCGTGTTCCCCACCGGAAACACTGATCGCTTCTGCGGCGGGAGTAAATAATAGAAAAACGGCAAGACTTATAATAAGAAATATCATCTGTTAATTTCCCCTTTCACCCCGTTGGACGGAAAGCCCCGCCTTCCGGAGAATGAGTTTAAACATCACCCCTGATTTTTAACGGGGTTTGCCCTGTCGTATTTTTTAAGCTTGTGGCAGCCCGGGGTGCAGCTCCCCCCTGTTTTTGTCTTTTGATAGTTTAAGGGCAACTTCCAGGAGCCGAAAGGAACGGCCTCCCTTATGTGTTTCGGGAAGTTGCTTGCATGGGTCTCATGGCATGCGCGGCATGTCCTTCCCTTGATCGGCTTATTAACATGTTTGAAATGGAGATTTTCATTCCCGTTCCTGAAGTTGGTCAATCTGGTGGTCTCGGGATTGAGAACAATTGTCTTTTCGTGACAACTGAAACAGAGGTCATAGTTTTCAACGGCAAACGGTTTGTAGAAAGTAGCCGGATAAGGCTCTCTGAGTATCCTGAAATTATCCGAACCATGAGGGTTATGACACCCGGAGCAATCTTTTTGTTTAATGGGCCCGTGATGGTTTTTATTTTCTGCCAGCCATTTTTTCATATTCATGAGACTCTTGCCGTCATCTCTCTTATATTCCCTGTCATGGCAGTTCAGGCATAAATCCATAGGCTCCATCAAGAGATTTTTTGCAATGTCCGACATATGCGCATCATGACAATTAAGGCATGATCTTTCCGTCTCCAGCGCTCCGTGTTTAACGGCCACGGTGTTGATTTGTTTTTTCTTGTCTTTATGGCAGTTCAGACATAGCGCGGGCGCTTTGGATTCGAGCATAAATTGTTTTGCGGCAGAGTGAGGGTTATGGCAGTTCGTACAATTCTCCGAGACCGGCTTATGAACAAACTCCGCCTTATTGATAGCTTCCGCCTTGTCCGTATGGCACATAAAGCACAGATTCGGGCCGCCCGCCCTGAGATTTTTTGCATAATCCGAGGCGTGGGGGTCATGGCATGCCACACATCCGCCGACAGCAGCGGGTCCGTGTACAAATTTACCTTGAACAAGCTCTTCATCATGGCAGTTAAAACAGAGTTTGCCCCCTTTGGCTAACAACTGGAACTTATTGGGAGACCCGTGTGGACTGTGGCAGGCTATACATTCACCTTCCGCAAAAGGAGTGTGCCTGAATTTTCCGGTCTTGAATTTTTCATGACAGGAATAACATGCTCCGGCAACGTCTTTTATCGGTCCGAATTTAAACTTTGCCGGCTTGTCTTTATGTTCCGGAGATTCTCCGTGGCATATAGTGCATTCACCTGCGGCCACAGGGCCGTGAACGAATTTTTCATTCCCCATCGCTGCATGGCATTCAGAGGTGATACATGTATCTTTGGATTTTTTAGCTGTTTTCTCCTGCGCTGAAGCGGACATTCCATTGAAGCCTGAAGCAATTAGAATGACAACTGCAAAAAGAAGTGGTATAGTGATTTTTTTTCCTCTCATGCAACCTCCATTGTTTTTTGATTAAACCGACAGCCAATAAGAAAGATTAATATACCTATTACGTTTATTTTTATCAAGTCAGGGATGTGTTTTCGTTTATTTCAGATTATTTCAGGAATGTGACATATAAAATTAAAATTAAAATAGAAAAAAGTACAAATATCACTATATGGAGTTTATGTATAAACTGCGGTTTATTTGTCTGTCATTCCGGCAGTCTTTTAGCCGGAATCCAGTTTTTTTAATAGATTCTGGATACCCGATTACTGACTTCGGGCATGACAAAAATAAAAAAAGGCAATAAAGTTCTGAACTACTCTGCGGCAGAGACCGCAGGGTGTTATATTTATCAAGTTACAGATGGATAGTTCGCTAATAAGGCAAGGAAATTACATATTAGTGAAGACGCGTTAATACAGAAATATACAGGCTTGCTGACAATCTTAATTTTGCCATAAGTCAACATCTCCTGGCTTTGACATAAGTTTATACATATGGTAAATTTCAATAAACGAATGACTGTTAATAAGGATTTACGATGAAACTCCATGTAGTAATCGAAAAAGACGAGGCTGGATATTATGTTGCTGAGGTTCCTGCGCTTCCGGGATGCCTTTCTCAGGGAAAGACTTATGAAGAAGCTATTGACAACATCAAAGAAGCTATCCAGGGGTGGCTTGAAGTAATGGAGTCCAAACAGCAATTTGACCCTGCAAAGCTCGTTGAAGTTGCTGTGTAATG
>DRDE01000344.1 GCA_011040095.1 Nitrospirota bacterium | reverse complement strand
TTGGTAGATGGAGACAAGAAACAAATAAAGTATCTTGAGAAATATGCAAAAAAAAGAAGGTTAAAGCTGACAATCGTATGTGATTTCATTCATGTTCTTGAATATTTGTGGAAAATATCTCATGTCTTTTTCGATGAATTTAATACAAAGCAATCTTGGGTAAAAGAAAGGTTGAAATGGATATTGAACGGTAAGTCAAGCTTGGTCGCAGCAGGCGCCAGAAGATCCGCGACAAGAAAAAAATTAACGGGAAAGAAAAAAGAGACATTAGAGAAAAAAAGAAGAAATTAACTACAATATTTGTCATACACATTCGGGACATGATGTTGGTTGTAGATCACGGCTCTACTACTTCTCACACGCTCAGATTTTAAAAAAGAAAAAAACAAATAAAAAGATAACGAAGCAGTGGACTTGAACGAGTGCCAGCGGTGACTTTTTGGGTTTTGTTTATTCCAAGTTTGCAAGCGAATTTTCAGGAAGTAAACATATTACAGGCACTCGTCAGTCACCTTGTTGATAGCAGGATAAAACAGAGATATATCCCATATGGGCTACAAAAACTAATTGACAGTTATGGCCCGTATGGGCTATTATATTTTCAGGAGGTGATAACTATGGCAAAATCATCAACAGTTAGGGCAAGAATCGAACCTAACCTTAAAGCAGACGTAGAAAGGCTTTTCAGTAAATTAGGTATCTCCACAACAGAAGCCATTAATCTATTTTACAGACAGGTGAAATTAAGAAATGGGATACCTTTTAACGTTGTTGTGCTTAATAAAACAACTGAAAAAGTATTTAAAGATACAGATATAAGCCGAAATCTTATTCGTTGTGACGACGCTGATGATATGTTCAAAAAGTTGAAAATATAAATGTTAAAGCCAGCTTACACCAAGCAGTTTGCAAAAGATATCAAAAGGATGCAAAGGAGGGGGAAGTCACAAGAAAAAATAAAAGAGATTATTAAAAAACTTATTAATGAAAAGCGACTTTCACCTCACCATAAGAACCACAAGCTTATTGGTAATTATAAAGACAGACGAGAATGCCATATCGAGCCTGATTGGTTGTTAATTTATAAAATATCAAGTGCTGAAATAATTTTTGAGAGGACAGGCACCCATTCTGACTTGTTTGAGTAAGAAAATATGCTGACAAAAAATAAGGCTTTGGGGAACGTTGTTGCATACTATGCAAAACTAATAGGAAAAAAAATATTAAAAGCCTAATCGGATAAGCGGGGGTTTTTCTCCCCCGCTCTCCACCTTCTGCAAGCCGACAATGAATATCCGGTGTTGAGAGTCCCTGTCTTCTATACTTGATTATCCTGTCCTGAACTTCCCAAGGTGTCCTTTTCCCCTGAGGCCCTTTCCGCACTACAGGGAAAAGCTCTGTTTTTCCAACCTTGGCGTCTCTGAGCAAACTATAGACTGTTGAGCTTTTGTAGCCGAATCTTTTTACTGTCTTTTCAACAGATTGTTTTTCAATGACGACTGCCCGGACTGCCTCATATTGCTTTTGTCTTTGTATAACAGGTTTGTTGAAATACTCCTGCAAGTCGATGTTGTTATTTGTCTTGGTGTTATTATGACGATTTTACCTTGTGTGTGAAAATCGGTGTTGAAGGAATTGCAAAAATTGGTGAAGCTAAATTATCTTCTGATGCCATAACCTTTGCTAAAAAGATAGAGAAGCTGAGAAAAAAGTTAATGGCTTCATGGTACATCTTCAAAGAAGGCGACATGTCCCGTCAGGAGCTTATCCAGGAAACAAAACCGGTGAGGTTGGCTATAGAAAAACATCTTGAATCTTACAAGGATTCACAGGAGAAGTGCGTGCGTACCCTGTCTCGTAAACTGTTGAAACAGCTTGACAACCTTTTTACCTTTATCTTCCATGAAGGAGTCGAACCAATAAATAATCTGGCAGAAAGAGGCATCAGGCCCGCTGTGCAATGGCGTAAGATATGTTTTGGAAATAGAAGTGATAACGGCGCTGTCCTTACTTCTCGGTTGTTAACTGCTACTCGTACCTGCTGGTTACAAAAACGCAACCCTCTTGAATTCCTCGTTGATGCTGTTACTGCTTTTAGATCAAGTATCCCTACTCCTTCTCTGCTATAATTATGTTGTCAAAGGACATTAGCCCTTTAAGGGGCTGAACTATTACAAAAAATGATAATAATGGCTAATATTTTCATTGGCGAATACAACCTCATCGGCATTTGATATAAATTGAAATACCGGAAATCATCGCTATAATTTTATCCTGTTATTAGGCTGCCTGCAACACTGGCCAAGTGAGTGTTTATTCAAGTTTCCATATGTTTTTGACGATATTAGAGACATGCATTTTGATAGCATAACTCCTGGTGTTACAATAATTATGCAGTATAATGTAAGTAGAATATAACCAGATTTTATCCGGCAAAATTAAAGGATGCGGCAAATGGCGGTTAATGGAGAAATACGGATTCAAAAATGAACAATCCAAAGAGCAAGATTTTATTGGTCGAAGATAACGAATTCGATCAGAACGTCTTCAGGCGCTTTGTTGAACAGGGAAATTTCAGTTATGCTTATGTTGTAGCCGGGTCTGTTTCAGAAGCTGAAAAGGCATTGAATTCCGGAGGATTTGATGTTGTTATCAGCGATTATCTTCTTGAAGACGGGACGGTCTTTGATGTTTTTGCCCTGGTGCGGGATATTCCGGTTATAGTGGTAACCGACGGCTGCGAGGTGTGTGTTGCAGTCAAGGCCATGAAGGCGGGCGCATATGATTATTTAATAAAAGACGCTGAGCTTGATTATCTCAAAATACTGCCGGTAACCATTGAAAATGCAATAAAACGCAAAAAGTCGGAGGAGAGACTGAGACTCCTTGAATCAGCAGTCGCAAATGCAAACGATGCCATCATCATTTTAGAGGCAGAGCCGGGTGAAATGCGGGGCAGGCAAATACTCTATGTAAATAAGGCCTTCACAAAAATGACCGGCTATAATTATGAAGAGGCTACGAACAGGACGCTCCGGATATTACGGGGGCCGAAAACAAGTCTTTCTGCTTTGAATAAACTCCGCATTGCATTGGAGCGGATTAAACCGGTGAGAGTAGAGCTGATTAATTACAGGAAGGACGGTTCCGAATTCTGGGTTGAATGCAATATTGTTCCATTTGCAGACGAGAATGGATTATTTACACATTGGGTATCAGTACAGCGGGATATTACCGAGCGCAAACAGGCTGAAGAAGAGAGAGAAATGCTGATGAGGAAGATAGAGTCAATTAACGCTGATTTAACCGAGTTAAACCAGGAGTTAGAGACTATCGGGGCTGAAAGGACAATGAGCCTGATGGCCTTGACTGTGGCGGACAGGGTGAGAAACCCCGCCTCGATGATCGGGGGGAGGTGTAAAAGGATAATCCAGAAAGAAAATCTTTCGGAGAGTTTAAGAGAGAGCCTTCAATATATACTTGAAGGGGCTGAAAAGCTGGACAAAATAGTAAATGACTTTGAAACTCTTCTTAAAAACAGGCAGTCGAAATTTAAACATGATGACCTGAACAGAGTTCTTGAACGCATTGTTTCAGTCATAGAGAAAGAGGCTATGTATAAGGGAGTGGAACTGTCAGTAAAAATGTCGACTGAACCGCTGAGAATGAATATGCAGCAGGATCTTTTAAGGGTAGCCTTGTTTCATATTATTAAAAATGCTTTTGAAGCTACTTCTGCCGGGGGGAAGGTATTGATTGAAACATTTAAGGAGGGTGATAATGTGGCTTTCAGTGTTTCCGATACGGGATACGGAATTCCCGAGGATGAAATTACACATGTATTCAAGCCGTTTTTCAGCACAAAGGAACGCGGGTTTGGAATGGGACTGCCCTTAGTAAAACAGATAGTGTCCGAACATATGGGGGATTTGTTTATCGAGAGTAATTCAGGGCATGGATCAACCTTTAAGATTGTGTTCCCGGCAAGATGGAGAGAAGATAAGCTTTATTAGTTTTTGTCTAATCACCGATTTTCATGGCAATTAATGATTAAATACTCGACAGTACCGAGTTCTGTCATTCCGGCTTGTCCGGAATCTATAACCCTTTGATTTTCCCGGATTCCCGACAGGCGGGAATGACAACTGCGTGGCCATGACGTTTTCTTTAGAATCAACATGTTAAAAGAGAACTCGGTACTCTTAAGATTAAATAGAGTCTGTTTATAAATAGCTGTTTTGTATTTTTGTCATACCCGAAGTTTGTAGTCGGGTATCCAGAACTCACTGAAAAGACTGGATTCCCGCCCAAAGGACCGCGGGAATGACAGCTTAATTGTTGAGTTTATGCACAGACTCTAAATAATTACCTTGAAATAACGGCAGGAAGCCCTGTTGCGCTTTTTATTGCATGAATCATCAGTTGTGTATCAACATATTTAAGCAGGCGCTTCCTGCTGAGATTTTTTACGGCAAGCATCATAAGTTCAGGGTCTTCTATACCCGGGCGGTGAATCTCAATATAGACCTTGTTGTCATGCATGCCTGTCTTTACCGGTTCGCTTAATATCTTAACCATTGTTCCCGGTCGGATGAATTCAAATAGTGTTTTTATGTCTTCAGGATAAAGCCTGATGCAGCCGTGGCTCACCCTGCGTCCTATTCCATACGGCCTGTTTGTGCCGTGTATTCCATAACCGTTTAAAGAAAGTTGAAGCCAGTATCCGCCAAGGGGATTGTCGGGGCCGGGCGGAACAAAGGCCGGCAGTTCAGGATTTTCTTCCCTGATATTATCCGGAACGTACCAGACCGGGTCTTTAACCTTTGCAGTTATTCTGAAGATACCGGTAGGAGTATTTAATCCCTCTCTTCCGATGCCTATGGGGTAAGTCGCAACATATTTACGGTTATTCAGAATAAAAAAATAATATAACCTCATTTCTGCAAGGTTAATTATAAGGCCGTCATCTAAAACCTCAGGAAGAAGCCATGAAGCCGGTATTATTATGTTGTTTCCTTTACCGGGCACCCAGGGATCACTGTTACTGTTGGCAGCAGTAATTTCGTTAAATCCTACATCATATTTTCTGGCAAGCTCAATAAGTGTCTCATCGTCTTGTATTGTATATGTTCCGTTAACGCCTATAATCAATTTAGACGGGTTATCAAGAGGAAAGACGCCGGAGCCACATATATTTGAAACGGCAAGCAACAAAAGAGTTAGTGTTAAAGTCACGATACGCATGCTTAATAATAAATTATTTTTTTATCTTTTTTCCTGAAAGGGTTTTAAACCCGCCCATTGCCTGCCCGAAGGAATGGAACCGCTGGATTTCACAAGCATACTCTCTCCGGGTCGGCAGGTGGAGAGGTGGACAAATTGGACGAAATTTTGTCTGAAAACGCATCCTGCAGGCGCCCGGGCAAAAAGGAAGGGTTACAAAACCATGTAACCCTTTGATGTTAATGGTGAGCCGTGTAGGATTCGAACCTACGACCCGCTGATTAAGAGTCAGCTGCTCTACCAACTGAGCTAACGGCCCATTATTTATGCGTTTAACGCTCTACTGGCGCGCCTGGGAGGATTCGAACCTCCGACACCCGGCTTCGGAGGCCGGCGCTCTGATCCACTGAGCTACAGGCGCATGGTTAAAGCGCTTCAGCAACCAGTTAAAAAGCTGAATGCTGACGGCTAATAGCTTAAAGCTAAAAACTGTGTCTTCACAAAGTTTTTATGGGGTGAGTGAGGGGATTCGAACCCCCGACCCTCTGAGCCACAGTCAGATGCTCTAACCGGCTGAGCTACACTCACCAATTTCAGAGTTCAGATTAATGGCGCGCCTGGGAGGATTCGAACCTCCGGCCTACTGATTAGAAGTCAGTTGCTCTATCCAGCTGAGCTACAGGCGCTATCCTCTGGTAAACTGCCTGTAATTACGAAATTGCAGTTCAGATTCATTAAGTGAGTTTAGAATTTTTCTGAAGGCAACCAACCTCTCCGACTCCAATACTGAATATTTTAATCAAGATGTCTTAATATGGCAAGTATTGTCAAAATTACCGGAGGATTTTTATTGATCTCAAAAAAAGTTGGTTCGGTATTTTACGCTTTTTCAATGGTAATTCGTAACTATTCAGGCAGGCACAAAGGCACATAGTGGCAAAGGCACAAAGTGAAAAAAAGAATGAAAAACTTTTCTTGTATTTCTGTAACCCTTTGTGCCTATGTGCCTTTGCCACTTAGCGCCTGAGTAGTTACGGTAATTCTATTGCTATTAATTCAGGAGCCTTCATTTATATTGTTATATAACGCATTGTATTCATTTTCAAGCCATTTGTAATTTTTGTCGAGTTTTTCATGTTCCCTGGTCCTGCTCTCAAGCTCATCCATAAGTTTTTTCACCCTGATTTCAAGACCCGTCTTTTCAGCCGAAAGCTTACTGTATTCTGTTTTGCTTATATAATCGCTCTCTATCTTGATGGTCAGGCCGTCAACCTTCTTCTCATAAGATGTAATTTTTTCTTCCAGCTCTTCATTTTCCCGCTCAAGGGTCCCTATGCACAAGTCAAGCTCTTTATTGCTTTGTTCGATGCCGGCGATCAACTCTTTATATTCCTTGGACCTCTCGGCCTCGGGGACCAGGGAAGCAACAGCGTTTTTTAATTTTGAATTAAATTTTTTAATTTTCTCGAATTTACCCTGTAATTCATTAAACATGCTTTTCCAGCCTGAAAGTTCTTCATTTTTTTCTTTATGGTTGTTGATGCTGTGCCGGAGCTTCCCGATTTCATCTTCGTACCTTATCTCTTTTTGCTTCTGTTTCCTGTACCGGGCGAACAAAAAAACAACGAGTCCCAGGAAGATTAAAAGGAATTGAATGGTAAATAAAAATGCCAGAGCGCTAATCCTGATCACTGTCCCTGCCTTCTTTCTTCTCCTGTTTCCGCTCTGCTTCATCTGCTTCTTCTTCCATAGGCTCTGTTTTGGGGGTCTCCTCTATATCCTGCTCATCTGTTGTTTCATTCTGTTTCTCCGTGTCTGTTTCCTGTTTTTTGTTTTTCTGTTCTGTCTCCTGTTTTTCCAGTTCAGCTTCTTTCTCCTGTCCCTCGTTGTCTTTTTGTTCGATCTGTTGTTCTTCAGGTTTTTCAGGTTCTTCCCGGTCTTCCTTTTCTTCCGGCGCTATCTTATGTTTCTGCTCTTCGTTCTCTTTTGGCTTAACCTGCGCCTCGGTTTCTTCCCTGACCTCCGTCTCTTGAGCCTGGTCCTCCTGCTCTTCTTCTTTCTTTCTTGTTATCAAACCCCTGATCCTGCTTAAATTAAAAAGTCCCTTGGCCCCCCTTATCTCCATAAGGCGTTTTCTTTTGATATAAATCAAGGCAATAATACCGAGCGCCAAGTTGATGGATAAAAACTTGACCATTACCACTCCCCATGACACTTCATCAATCTTTTCATCTGCCTTTTGCTCTTCCTCCACCTTTTCCCCTTCAGCGGGTTTTTGCTCTAAGGACTCTTCCACTTTTTTACCGGAACGTTCCGCCTCAACCTCCTCCTGTGATTCCTTTGCAGTTGCAACGTTGAAGACAAATGACTTTTCTCTTTGAAATGTCTTTCCATCTGCCACAATCCTGAGCTTGTAATTTCCTGGGGAAAATGGCGCTATCCTTCTGTAAAAGATACCTTCTCCTTTATCAAACGGTTTCAATTTCAATGTTTTGCCGTCAGGACTGGTCAGCTCAATATACATATCAATTTTCTCCAGCACATCCGGTTCTTTTATGGTGCTGCCTTCTTTTTCAAGCCAGACCTCAACATCTATGGGATCTCCGAAAATTGAATATAACCGGTTGAAGTCGGTCATAAGCTTAAGGTTTGTAATTATATAAGCCTTGTTGTTTTCGCCTGCGCTGAAAAGTATCTCCCATCTTCCTTCAACCGGTTTTTTTACTGTTATCATGTCAAATTTGTTTGATTCAAACCATTTAATTTCCGGGGGACGGTTTTCATAGGAATAACTCCGGCTGTCAGGGGCATTGAGCTGTATCCTGGTCTCCTCAGAGCCCTTGGCGGCAACGATGGTAAGTTCTTCGATTGATCCGTCCACAAGAAAGCCGTTCCTGGTCATCGGCAGCATATCAGGGGACTTAAGGCTCTCAAATATGGAAGTGAATATTAAATGGAAATCTTTATCTGAAAGGGCGAGGTTATAAAACCCGCCCGTTTGTTTTGATATCTTTTCAAGCAGCTTCCTGTCCGACTGCTCGGTGAATGCTATTGTATATACCCTGATTCCCCTGTCTTCAAGTATTGCCGTAAGTTCGTTTTTTATTTTATCAACAAGTTTTTTGTCCTCATCAGGGTCGCCGACATCCATCATGCCGTCGGACATAAGTATGATTATTTGATTACTTTCCGCTTTTTGGTTTTGCGGAAGAAGATCAATGCCTTTATTTAATGCATCATGCAGGTTTGTGTAAAGCCCGTTTGAAGAAATCTTTTCAATGGCTTTGAAGATTTTGTCCTTGTTGTTTTCACTATCAACAGGAGTTAAATCTATGATCGGATAACTCCTCTCACTGAAACTTATTACACCGGCCCTGTCATTTTCTCCTATGAGGGAGATGAATAATTTGGCGGCCGGTATGCGCAAAGAGAGAGGGTCTGTCTTTTTCATGCTTCCCGAACTGTCCATAACAAGAACAACATCCATGTTGCCCTTATCCCCGGAATAAGAACTGCCCGAAGCAAAAACTACGGCAGCGGCAATTAAAATTATGACAGCGGCTTTTAAATTAATCTTCACAACCCGCACTACGATCCCTTCTTTTTAAAGCTATTTGATTCTTCCCTGATTTCATTCTCTCCGGAATCTCATAATTTATTGTATTTACTGTATATATCGCCCTTTTGAGAGAACAACTTTAGCTGTCTTGTATGCCGGCGAGGAAGAGTGATATTATCACCCCTGTTTTATCCACCTTGATTCCACTGTGAGATAAACATTAAAGAAAGATACAATGATTGCCGATTTAATATTAAAATTTAAAATCTTAAAATAGGGGAGGTTATTATGGAATGGTATTACATGGATAATGAACGAAAGGTCGGCCCTGTGACTGAAAAAGACATGGAAGAATTAGCAAAACAGGGCAAGGTTACACCTGAATCAAAAGTATGGAATGAAGTTGCTTCAAGATGGATGCCGTACGTTGAAGCAAAGTCCGGTTCTATTGGAAATACATCTTTTATTCCTGAAACTGAGGATACTGTAAGAGATTCAGTCTGTATTGAATGCGGCCGGACATTTTCAGTTGATGAAATGATCGAGTACGGCGAATTTAAAGTATGTGCGTCCTGCAAACCGGCCTTTTTTCAAAAGATGAAAGAAGGGGCTTCAACCGGTGTTATGGAATATGCGGGATTCTGGATTCGCTTCGGGGCAAAACTTATAGACGGAATCATTATGACTCTAATTATGACTCTATTTATGATAGGATTCTATTTTGCCGGCGGACTTACCCTGAGCGCGATAGGAGCCGGGCAGAATGTTTTAACTCCGGCCATGTATATTCTGATTATCTTTCAGTATGCCTTCCCCCTGGCCTATACAACCTTTTTCCTCGGAAAGTTTGCGGCAACGCCCGGGAAAATGGCATGTGGTTTAAAGGTGCTCAGGGCAGACGGCGAATCCGTGAGTTACTGGAGGGCAGCCGGCCGCCACCTTGCAGAATTCGTCAGTAGTCTGACCCTGATGATAGGCTATCTTATGGCTGCCTTTGACAGTGAAAAACGCGCATTACATGATCGTATGTGCAATACCAGGGTAATAAAAAAATAAATACCCGGCTATGTCCTCCGGCATAATAAATTGCGCCAAATGCGATACGCGGCTTCCGGTTGAAATAATAAACAGACCTGGTTTCACAAGCTGTCCAGGCTGCGGTGTTCCTGTCAAGGTTCATGTATTCCCTGCATTGTACAGGCAGACAGGGACCGTTAAGACAGGTGAAGGATTATTGACAGACAACGAGGCGGGATGTTTTTTCCACCCGGCTAAAAAGGCCGTTATCCCGTGTGATATCTGCGGCCGTTTTTTATGTTCACTGTGCGACATTGAATTCAACGATCAACATTTATGCCCATCCTGTCTCGAAGCTGGCAAAAAGAAACGCAAGATCAGGAACCTTGAAAACAACAGGGTGCTTTACGATAATATTGCCCTTTCACTTTCCGTAATTCCGTTATTGTTCATCTGGCCTACAATTATTACAGCGCCGGCAAGCATTTATTTCTCAATCCGCCACTGGAGATCGCCCTCAAGTATTATACCGAGAACAAAAGTGCGGTTTATTCTTGCCGGGTTTTTTGC
>DRDE01000343.1 GCA_011040095.1 Nitrospirota bacterium | reverse complement strand
TTTAAGACATAACCTTTTAATCCTGCAGTTTTCGCAAGTCTGAAAACAAAAGGCCTGAATCCCACCCCCTGCACAATGCCTGTTATTTGAAGTTTTAATCGCATAAAATAAAAACCGTTCACAGTTGCCGGTTAACGGTTGAAATAAATATATAAAAAAACACGCCTGTCCGTTTGACTGAAGAAACCGGTAATCACGTTAATTATTCCTGACCCGTTAAAAAACCGTGAACCGTGAACCGTGAACCGTGAACCGTGAACCGTGAACTGATAACCCTGACCGCTTACAACAAAAACTCCTGTTCAGGGAAAAATTTTATTTAACATTCTTATGCCGCTTGATAAGATCAAACGCCTCGTTGAGATTAAGAGTAAGCTCTTCCGCTTTTTCCTGCAATTCTTCACTGAGATGGCTGACTTTATCGGGATGAGATTTGGTCATCTTTTCTTTGTATGCCCTGCTTATCTCATCTATGGAAGCTCCGGGACTCACGCCTAATAATCCGTATGCATCTTCCAAAGTAAGCGGGCCATGAGGCCCGGCAGTTTTATTTTGTTGTGATTGGCCGGAAGATTGCGATTGACTGTAATGATTATAGCTCTGCCGCTGTTTTTTTTTCTTTGCATTTCTGTAAAGTATGTAAAACAACACTCCCGCTGCAACCAGGTCATCCACGAAAAGCGGATACGCATCAAACGGGCTTATAATATAGACGGCTAATAGTATGATCCAGAAGTAATTCAGAAAACCTGTCATTAGATTTACGCTTTGTCAGTTTATCAATTTGTCTTGTACCGGATATTACATGCACCTTCCATGGAAACCATGCACGGCCCTTTCGGGGTCTTTGGTGTGCAGACCTCTTTAAACAGTTTACATGAAGACGGGTAAGCTTTGCCCAGTATTATACTGCCGCAAATGCACCCCGGGATTTTCGACTCTTTGACTTCCTGAAGTTCAAAAACCTTTCTTGCATCCCTGCCGGAGTATTCATCTCTTAATTCCAGTCCTGAACCGGGAACATGTCCGATCCCCCTCCAGTTGACGTCGGCAACCTCAAAATACTTATCCATAATTTTTTGCGCCTGCACATTACCTTCCGGTTTAACGACGCCGGCATAGACATTGCCTGTTTTGACTTTATCACCACTCAGTTGTCCGAGTATGTGCGCAATGCCGAGCAGGAGGTTGTCCGCCTCAAATCCTGCAACTACGGCAGGTATCCCGTATTTTTCAGGAAATACATCCCAGGCATCAGAGCCGACTATCGCAGAGACATGCCCCGGCGCAATAAACCCGTCAATCCCGATGTCGGAGTCCTTGACCAACACCTCCATTATAGTCGGCGTTAACCTGTGCGAGCTGAGTATGAACAGGTTGTCCGGAACACCCGTTTCAAGAATTGCCGCAGTCGGCGCTGTTGTAGTTTCAAAGCCGATTGAGAAAAATACTATCTTTTTACCAGGATTGGATTTCGCGGTATTTATCGCCTCAAAAGGGGAGGTTATCATTTTGAAGTTTCCCCCCTGGGAACGTATGGAGCCTTCTTTTGAAGGAACTCTCAACATATCGCCGTATGTAACCAATATTACATCGTCCCTGTTTGAAAGATTTATGGCATTGATAATGTCGCTCTCAGGGCAGACACAGACAGGACAGCCGGGGCCGGGGATAAGCTCCAGGTTCCCGGGCATTACACTTCTCATCCCTGAAAAGGCAATAGTATGTTCGTGAGAACCGCAGACGTTCATTATGCGAATTCTGCGGTCTTTCGGGACCAGAGAGTGGATGCGCTTTATTATGTCTTTTATTGCATGCATTTGCTTTTTCCCACTCTATAAAAGGCTCTTTTTCGTTTTGGGAAAGAACCGGAAATAAAGCATCGCCTGAATTCCGGAAATATCTGTTTTGCAAGGGCCTTGCCCACAAAAAGTATATATGATTTCAGGTTTATTGGGCAAGCAATTCTCTGGCTTTTTTGAAAAAAGGACCCGGGCTTGATTTTATGACTTTAGCCGGCTGTTAAGGGAGTGGTTTTCAGACTATTTGACTTCAAGCGGAATTATCTTTCCGGCAAACTCCTTCCCCGGAAGGACGGGGTCAAATTGCATTTCATCAATTCCCTGTGGGATAATGAAAATCGCTTATGAATTATGCAATCTTCAGAAAACCGAGCAGGTATATCGGTAATGAGATAAATATCATCAGGAAAGAGGGGGATGTGAAGACAGCCCTGTGTTTTCCCGATACCTATGAAATCGGGATGTCTCACATCGGTCTGAAGATACTTTATTCAATAATTAATAATATCCCGAATGCCTCTGCTGAAAGGGTTTATTCCCCGTGGGTGGACCTTGAGTCTTATCTCAGGGAAAACAATCTTCCTTTATTATCGCTTGAAAATCAGAGACCGTTAAAAGACTTTGAGATAATCGGGTTTACCCTCCAGTATGAACTCTCCTATACAAATGTCCTGAACATGCTGGATTTAGGGGGGATACCCATAAAGTCTTCAGAGAGGGGCGACGAATATCCCCTTGTAATCGCCGGGGGGCCGTGCACGGTCAATCCCCTGCCCATAGCCCCTTTTATCGATGCGTTTGTCATTGGTGACGGGGAGGATGTCATTAAAGAGATTATAGGGGAGTTCGGGAAATTCAGGAATCAGGATTCAAGGCTCAAAATTGATAAGCGCGGCCTTTTGAATGCCCTGTCTGAAATTGAAGGTGTTTATGTCCCTTCAGTCCATGATGCGGACAACCGGAAAATCAGGAGACGTGTTGTTGATGACCTTGATAAAGCCCTCTTCCCCGAGGCCCCGGTTCTGCCATATACCTCGATTGTGCATAACCGGGCCGCGATTGAGATATCGCGGGGATGTATAAAAGGGTGCCGTTTCTGCCAGGCCGGGATGATCTGCAGGCCTTTAAGGGAAAGGTCCCCTGAGAATGTCCTTTCCTTAGCCCGGAATTCCATCCGGAATACGGGATATGAGGAGGTCTCTTTCACCTCTCTCAGCGCCGGTGATTACAGCAGTTTATTGCCTCTGATCAGGAGCTTCAACAAGCTCTGCTCCCGCTCCCACACCTCGGTCTCGCTTCCTTCTTTGAGGGTCGGCTCTATTGACAGCGAGGTGCTCAAAGAGATAAAAAGTGTGAGAAAAACGGGGTTCACAATCGCGCCCGAGGCCGGGACCAAAAGACTCCGTGATGTGATAAACAAGGACTTTACGGATGAAGAGTACGACGAGACATTAAGGAAACTATTTGCCGGAGGCTGGAGCAGTATCAAGCTTTATTTCATGACCGGACTCCCCACAGAGAC
>DRDE01000342.1 GCA_011040095.1 Nitrospirota bacterium | reverse complement strand
AATTTTCCGTAAATATTCATGTTTTCATAACCGGTGAGATCAAGGTCACTCGTCATTGCCTGGGGGACTACACCTATCCTGCGCCGCACAGTATCCGGTTCCTTTACAACATTACAACCTGCAACGATTGCGCCTCCGCTGTCAGGTTTAAGAAGGGTGGTAAGCATCCTGATAAGGGTTGTCTTGCCTGCCCCGTTAGGCCCCAGGAAGCCGAAGAATTCTCCGTCAATCACATCAAAGCTGACCGCATCAACCGCAATAGTCCGGCCTAACTTCTTTGTTATTTCCAAAACCTCGATCGCCTTGTCATGCCGGTTCTTCATTTCTGCAAGCCCTCTCCCGGTATCTCTACGTCTACAGTCATTCCCGGTTTTAATATGCCCTCCGGATTATCAAGCTTTATTTTGACCCTGAAGGTCTTAATATCCTGTCTGCCGCGGACTACATCTCTTTGTGTTGCAAATTCCGCCTCTCTTCCTATCTCCGAGACCCTGCCGTAAAACTCTTTTCCAGGGACCCCTTCCGCCGTGATAACGGCCCTGCTGTTGAGGGCAACAGCGCCTATCCGCGTCTCTTCGATATCCGTCCTGATATAAAGATTCTCCATATCGACTATTGTCAGAACCGTCACCCCAGGGACAACTGTTTCACCTTCTTCCAATGCCCTGAACACGACTGTCCCGGAGATCGGTGTCGTGATTACCGTATCATCAAGTCTTGCCCGGTGATACGAGAGGTTTGCCTCTGCCTCCTGAAGCGCCCCCTTTGCAGCCTCAATCCGGCTGGCCGACAGGTTGAGCCCTGCTTCGGCAGATGCTTTTTTCGCCCTGGCGGATGCAAGTTTTGCCTGTGAAGACTTATATTCAGCAGCATATGCATTATAAGCGGCAGCGGACCTGTCATAGGTCTCCTTTGAAATCAATTCCTGCTCATACAGGGAATTTGCCCTTTGCATCTCTTTCCGCGCCTCTTCCATAAGAACCCTGATTTTCTCGAGATCAGCGGCAGCATTAATTATTCCGGCCTCAGCGCTTTGAATCACTGCCCTTGAATTTTCGAGTGACGCCTCTGAAACCCCGACCTCAGCCTTTGCCCTCTCAATGCCTGCCTTTGCCTGTTCTACTAATGATATAAGTTCCCTGCTTTCCAGTCTTATAACTGTCCGGCCTTTTTCTACACTGTCTCCCTCGCGGCAGGATATTTTCGCAATTCTTCCCGCTACTCTCGTAGAAATATTTACCTCCATGCCTTCAACAATTCCCGATGTCCGGATAGAAACTGCTTTCTTCTCCCCTCCGGGGCGCAAGATATAAAATGCAGTAACAGCCAGTAAAATGATAACAACGGAGATTATTATTTTTTTTCTCATATATTAATCCCGGCTTCCTGTAAATATGATGCTAAACTCTGAATTGTTATTTCGACCGATGACATTGATTATTATCCACTCCCCTTAAATTTTTTATCGACTATTTTAAATCCTGATTGCCGTTAATGTACAGCACAACCCGGGCGCATTAAAGATAAGGTGAAAAGAGCCGGGCAATACCGTCGCGCAATTTAACGGGAAGCCCCCGGCTGTTTACATCCTCCAATGTTACCTCTTGCGCCCCCTGAAGTTTTGTATGTATGCAGGCTTCAAGTTGTGCAGCCAGCTCCTGGTCATAACATTCCACATTGAACTCGAAATCCAGCTGGAAACTTCTCGGGTCCATATTTGCAGATCCGAACAATGTCCAGGCACCGTCCACAAGCATGAGTTTTGTGTGATCAAAGGGAGGCGGTGTATGCCGGATGCGGCATCCATATTCCAGTACCTGCCGGTACAAGTCTGTGGACGCCCACTTGACTATCCGCAGATTATTCACAGAAGGGAGAATTATGTCCACGTTCACTCCGCGCATTGCCGCAAGGTTGAGAGATCTGATGAGGGCGGAATCCGGAAGAAAATAGGGGGTTACGATTTGCACGGATGATTTTGCGCACGCAAGCGCTCCATGGACTGTCCAGAGAACTTTTTCAAAATCCTCATCAGGACCGTCCGGGATGCCGCGTGCCATTACAGCGCCTTTCGGCTCCATGGCGGGGAACCACCTTTCGTCCTGCAGGAGTTCCCCGGTACAAAATGCCCAATCTTCTGCAAAGGCTTTCTGCAGGTGGTCGACAACAGGCCCTTCCACGAGAAAATGCATGTCCTTCAGCGGATTGCGGGGTTGTTCCTTCAGGAGAAGCCCCTCCCTGATATTCATGCCCCCGGTAAAGCCGGTCTTCCCGTCTGTTACAAGGATTTTGCGGTGGTTTCTCAGGTTTACAAAAGGCATCCGCCAGGGGAGAAATGTCGGAAGAAAGCGTGCAGAGGTAATGCCTGCCCGCTTTAATTTACGGGTTACGGAAGGCAGGGAATAGCGGGCCCCCATGTCGTCAATAAGCACACGCACTTCTACCCCGCGGTCAACTGCGCGGGCAAGTGCATTAATGAACAACATTCCCGCCCTGTCGTTATCGAAGATATAGGTTGAGAGGGCAACAGAGCGTTCTGCTTTATCAATGGCCTTAATCATGGCCGGGAAGGCTTCATCGCCATTAACGAGAGGGGTTATCCGGTTCCCGTGTAAAAGCGGCATGGATACAATTTTCTCTACCAGTCCGGACAGGGCCGCAAACTGATCCTGCAGGGCGTCTTTGTTTTTTTTATGAAACCGGTAAGGGGTATTTGCAGAACTTCTATACCGGGGCTGACTGCTGCGCAAGGCCCTGGCACGCCGCCTGATGCGGTTAACGCCCAGAATCACATAGAGAACAGCTCCGACAACAGGGACAAGCCAGATGACCCCTACCCATGCAACAGCGGAACGGGTTTCCCGCTTATGCAAAATAGCATGTCCCGAAGCCAGAAGGGTCGTCAACAGGGTAATGCCCCAGACTATATGAGGCCATATTTCATAGAAGAGTCCTGACATGGATAGTGAATAAGTTTAGCAGGATTCCTGAAAGGATTCTATAACTATTTTCAAACGTGACGCCGCCGCAGGTTATACATGCGGATCCCCTTCCCGGCTTTAATCAATGCCGGTCTGAAGCTTTTTTAATGTTTCTTCAACCGGAATATTTTTGTAATCATCTGTTGCCTTTGGTACAGGCGCCTTATATGTGAATCTGTCTATCGCTTTAAGGTTTTATTGTTATGTAAATATAACCGCCTCCACGGTAAACCAGTATGAGCACAGTGTCTTTAGCGCCTATCTTTGAAACTGTCTTTTCATAGTCTTTTGTGTTTTTTATTACCTTTTTGTTTATCTCCTGAATCACATCATTCCGTTTGAGTACCTCTACTGCCGGGCTCTCCGGTTCAACATTCGTAACAATAACTCCTTCAACCTTCACGGGGATGTCAAGACTCATCCTGATTTCAGGGTTGAGGTCCTGCACATGCACGCCCTTCATGGCGTTGCTGTATTCGCTCTTTGCGGCAGCGGTAACAACCGCCTCGGAAAGCCTTCCAATAGTAACGGTCAGCGTCTTTTTCACGCCTTCCCTGATTATTTCAACTTCTACTTTCTT
>DRDE01000341.1 GCA_011040095.1 Nitrospirota bacterium | reverse complement strand
CCTATTTTGATAGAGGGGTCTACTGCCTTCATTGCCTCATAATATTTCAGATACCTTTTGGCATATTCCTCCGGCAAAACCTTCTTTATATCCCTGTGATTTCCATGCCAGACTTCATTTCCGATCTCAAAAAATTTTACCTTGTTAGGATTTTTTGCCCGCTCAGCAGACAAGTCTGTCCCGCCATTGGGATTACTTCCGTTATCAGCGGCATTGAGATACTCAACCAGGTCCGCTGCATCCTCTTCATTGCCGGTAAAATAACTCACTGTAATCACCGCTTCTGCGCCTATCTCCCCGGCGGTCTTTAAAAACTCATCTATTCCGTATAAAAACCGTTTTCTCCCCTCACCGACAGCTTCCTTCCAATTATAAGAATGCGTGCCGCAGCCGCCTGGAAATCGCAATATTGTTATGCCGGCCTGTTTTGACAAATCTATTACCTCTTTTACTGATTTGTTCTGTTCCGGATCCCAGACACCAGCGCCGTAATTCATGATAGATTCGCGATATTCCCATGATTTCTTATCATGCCTCTTAAAAGTCCCATGAGCCGCGGGGTCATAACCGATAAAATTATTGCCATAAACATTTTTGTTTACCTGTCCAATTTCTCTGCCGGCATTAACCGTTATAACATTGTCGCTGCCATATACAAACTTAACGTTGAAAAAAACAAGCAGCAATAAAGCCAATAGCGCTAAATTTATTTTTTTTGCCATTATCAGCATATTTTATATACCAAACCTACCTGAATCACTCCACTACAAAGTTCTCAACCGTAACTATTCCGTCACTGACGGTCATTGTACCGTTAATTGTAGTTACTCCTGTAACAGTTGCATAATCGCAATCATAACCGCCTTGCAGGGTCACCGATTTGTTAATGTTAATATTGAAGTTTTCGACAAATACCGCAGCCTGACTCTGGATAATATCCCCGTCCACTGCCGCATCATAAGCAACCTGGAGTGTTGAATAATACACAGGGGTTGCGCCTGCTATCCTTACAGGAGACAGACATGCGGTTACTGCTATATAATCTGTCCTTGTTAACGAATTGGTGCTTCCGTCTGAATCCGTAGCTGTCAGGCTCGTGCTGTATGTGCCTGCTGTATATATATTCGATGGATTCTGAACGGTTGAATCTATAATACCGTCGTTGTCAAAATCCCATTCATAGCTTAAGGGCTGGTCATAGCCTGTGGAATTGTCGGTGAAATTTACTGTAAGCGGCGCCAATCCGCTTGTTGGTGAGCCTGTGAAGTCTGCTGTCGGTAATGTGTCTGAGATAGTAGCTGTTGTGGTTGCTTCATCTGTAGCCCCGAGATCGTCTGTAACTCTCAGGTTTATGGTATATGTGCCTTGCTGTGCATATGTATGGCTCTGTGTCGCTAATGAGGAACTGTAATCAAATGTTCCGTCATTATCTATATCCCATTCATAAAGGGTTATTGTCCCGTCTGGATCTGTTGAGCCTGAACCGTCAAGGGTTATTGCCTCTCCTTCTGTACCTGTGTATGGGCCACCCGGATTGGCAACAGGAGGGGAAGTATCTACGCCTGTGCCGGTTAAGTCTATATAAAGCGTTGGGGTATCAAGATCATTGCTGTTAACATCAATCTCTGCATACATTGTGCCTGTCTTTGTCGGTTCATACCTTGCCTCGATTGTGCAGGTTCCTGACGGCGTTAATGTCGTACTTGCACAGGTGTCATTCAGTATGCTGAACTGGTATGGGTTTGTGCCTGTTAAATATACACTGCCGATAACAAGGTCTGTTGTGCCGTTGTTTGATATCGTAAATATCTGACTTGGGGATACATATCCTACAGCTACAGTGCCGAAATACCTGCTTGCAGGACTTGCTGATATGTCGGGGAGTTCTTCGGTGGCAAGGCCGATTCTGTAATTTGAGCCATCATGCCCGGAATACCACATGTAGATGGAGCTTCCTTCCAGCAAAATACCCGGACAGATTATTCTTGCATCATCCCAGGCGCCGGACGGGCCGAGGTCGAGAACAGGATTTGAAGCTGACCTGGTCCAGTTAATGCCATCCGGGGAGGTTGCGCGGCCGACCCTCCAGGCGCTGCCGTCATACCCCGAGTACCACATATGATATGTGCTTCCCATCATCATGACAACGGGCGAAGTGACCCAGACATCATCCCAGGCGCCTGACGGCCCCGGATTCATAATAGGGTTGGAAGATGACTTTGTCCAGTTAATACCGTCCGCGGAGGTTGCAAGGCCTATCCTCCAGGTACTGCCGTCCATCCCTGCATACCACATATAATATGTCCCGTTGATCTTTAAAACATCCGGGTCAGCTATCCTTGCATCATCCCAGGCCCCGGATGGGCCGAGGTTCAGGACAGGGTTGGAGGATGATTTGGTCCAGTTAATGCCGTCCGCAGAAGTTGCAAGGCCGAATCTCGTTTTAATCAAGGCATTTTTCCCTTGGTACCACATATAGTATGCACTGCCGTCTATTAAAACAGAAGGCTGATCTACCTGGCTTTCATCCCAGGAGCCTGCCGGTCCCGAATTCAAAACAGGGTTGGATGATGATCTGGTCCAGTTAATGCCGTCCGCGGAAGTTGCAAGGCCTATCTTCCAGACGCCGCCGGCGGCCGGGTTTTTTCTCCCTCCATACCACATATGAAATGTACCGTCTATTTTCTGCAGGAATGGAACATAAACATCATAATCGTCCCAGCTTCCTGAAGCGCCGAGACCAAGGACAGGATTCGAAGGCGACTTTGTAAAGGTCGCATAAGAGGGACGTATGAGAATCCCCAGCACTATAAAACTGAATATGACGATATTTTTTATACTATGTCTGAACATGATTTACACACACCTTTCTGAAAAAATGTCAATCATTCAATTACTCCACTACAAAGTTCTCGACCGTAACCGTTCCGTCACTGACCGTCATTGTCCCGTTAATTGTCGTTTCCCCTGCAACAGTTGCATAATCGCAATCATAACCGCCTTCAAAGGTCACCGGTTTGTTAAGGTTAATGTCAAGGTTTTCACTAAATACCACAGCCCGGCTCTGGATAATATCCCCGTCTATTGACGCATCATAAGCAGCCTGGAGTGTTGAATAATACACAGGCACCGCGCCTTCTATCCTTACAGGAGACAGACATGCGGTTATATAATCCGTCATTGTCAATGAATTGGCGCTTCCGTCTGAATCCGTAGCTGTCAGGCTCACTGTGTATATGCCTGCTGTATTGTATGTATATGACGGGTTCTGTACGGTTGAATCAATCAGCCCGTCATTGTCAAAATCCCATTCATAACTTAAGGGCCGGTCATAGCCTGTGGAGCTGTCGTTGAAGTTTACTGCAAGAGGCGCTAATCCGCTTGTCGGTGAACCTGTGAAGTCTGCTGTGGGTGATGTATCTGAAACAGTAGCTGTTGTGGTTGCCTCATCTGTGGCCCCAAGGTCGTCCGTGACCCTCAGGTTTATGGCATATATACCCTGTTGCGCATATGTATGACTCTGCGCAGGGGATGAGGAGCTGTAGTCGAATGTCCCGTCATTGTCTATATCCCATTCATAAAGGCTTATTGTCCCGTCTGAATCTGTCGAACCTGAACCGTCAAGGGTTATTGCCTGCCCTTCAGCGCCTGTATACGGACCTCCCGGATCAGAAACAGGGGGGATGGTGTTTACGCCTGTACCGGTTAAGTCTATGTAAAGCGTTGGAGTGTCCGGGTCATTGCTGTCAATGCCGATTTCTGCATACATTGCGCCTGTCTTTGTCGGCTCGTACCGTGCCTCTGTTGTGCAGGAGCCGGACGGCGCTATTGTAGCGCTTGCACAGGTGTCATTCAGTATGCTGAACTGGTAAGGGTTTGTGCCTGTCAGATATACATTGCCGATAACAAGGTCTGTTGTGCCACCGTTGGATATTGTAAATATCTGACTTTGGGATACATCGCTTACTGCCACAATGCCGAAGTTCTTGTTTGCAGGGCTTACCGTTATATCAGGGAGCGCCTCAAATGCTCCTATATCAGGAGGGGGGATAAGAGGGTTTCCATCAAAGTCCCCTGATAACCCTACATCCACACCCGCATCAATACAGGGAGACCCGGCTGATAGATGAAAGTCATTATTGATTTCATCGACAAACAATGGGTCTGATGCTATGCTGTTTGCGTCCTGGCCCGAGGCTGCCTGATAGGCTGCAAACTCCGAAAGCGCATAATCCGTGCCGAGATATGTAATCACGGGACCGCTCTCCCTGTAATAACAGTTATTGTCAAGGATAACACTGGGGGTGTCCATCTTCATATTGCCGACCAGTATATTGTTCTTCCACGTTGAATAGGTTGTGGTAGCGCTGATGTAGACATTTGGATAACTGCCCAGGGTGTTGTTATTGGCTATCACATTGTTATAAACCTCCAGGGGGTCAATGTCATCCAGAAAATAAATGCCCTCCTGGGCATGGCCGTATATCAGGTTGTGCTGTAATTCATTCTTGTGGGTCAGTTTGACAGTTGATTCAGGATGAATAGATATCAGTATACCGTACTTTTGTCCGTTTCTGATTATATTCCTTTCAAAGGTAAATCCTCCCCCACCTATCCGGATCACCTCCATGCACTATCTGATACATAGTAAACTGTTGCCATCAGAGGCGATGCCCAGATCACTACTATTACCATAAGAGCCAATGAGATTAATGTTTTTTTAGACATTTAATCCTCCCCGCTATCCCTTTTAACTACTTATGCCATACCTGAATCCCGGATACCGAAACATGCTGTCCGGCATGATAATCTCTATGTGGCCCGGTACACGCTCAGGGTTCTGTCCGCTATCTTATCCCAGTTATATCTTTCAGCTATCACGCCTATCTGTTTTTTCTTTTCCTCCCCGGAAAACGGCTTATTAATGAATTTATTTAACCTCTGTGTAAGAGTATTTATGTCCCCGGCCGGAAAATATCTCCCATCATCCAGCTCAACACAGCGGTTTGCCGGTATATCGCCTGCTATGCAGGACAGTCCATAACTCATTGCCTCAAGCAAGACTATCGGCAATCCCTCAAAATATGAAGGAAGCACAAAAATCCCGGCGTGGCTGTACAGCTCCTGCAAAGACCTGCCGGTCAGAAATCCCGTTAAAACGATATCATTATATTTATCTGCATTTGCTTTTAAATCCAGACTGTATTTATCTTCGTGATCAGCAGAGCCGACTATGGCCAGTTTCCACTTTTCAGCCTCTGACTTGCGGCCTTCAACCTGCAACCTGATAAACGCCTCTATCAGGTCGTGAAACCCCTTCTCCGGCACAAACCTGCCGACTGCAAGGATATACCTCTTCTTTTCCAGACTATACTTTTGCAGGGTTTCTTCTGTATCTGCGGGGAAAGGTATCTCTACCCCATTTGGAATAATAGCAGTATCCCTGCCGAATTTCTGCCTGACATCATCTGAAATATTACCTGCTATTGCGATAATTTCATTTGCAAACTTCATCCCCATACGCTCACAAAATTTCAGGAATGTCTTGGCAGGACGAGACCATTTCTTTCTTTTATAATCCGGGCCATGATGGGTAACGACCACCTTCATACCGAGTGCCCGTGCAAATGGGGCAAACAGTGAAGGGCCTATTCCATGGATATGCAGGATGTCAGGTCTTATCCTTCTTGCTGCCAATACTCCTTTAAAGGTATGGACTATCGCCTCTAAAAATTTATTCCTTGGACATGACAGGGATATTAACTTGATACCCTGAAAAAAGTTGATTTCCGGATTTACATAGGGCCTTCTTGTAAATACTGTTACCTCACACCCTTTTTGCACTAAATAAGGATAAAGGTTCTCACAGTGTGCTTCTATGCCGCCCTGAACATCCGGGAAACCCCTTGTCCCCAGGACCGCTATTTTAATTTTATCTCCAGCGTTATTCATTTTTCATTCATCTGCAAGGTTAATTCAGCCTTTTTGAAAATAAAAAGAAAGACAACATATTTTTAAAAACTTTCATCATGGATCCAAAATCACATAGAATATTGGAATAAGTTTGATTGGCAAGAGGACAGGCACAGTTTTTGTCTTTTATATATTTTCTTACCAGTTTCGTCTTCTCCGAGCGCCAGATTCTTTTAAAATCATAATCCTCTTCTCTCAGGTTCCCCATTGGTTTGTCGTACCCTAAGACACAGCACGGCCAGACCTCTCCGTCAAAATTTATATGGACATTGGAGATTCCTGCATAGCAAGGTATTACCTGTTTATTTTCCTGCATTATCTTTGAAGCAAGCTCATAGTATACCAGTCTGAGTGCCTCGGTAGTGCGGGCAAGGCTTCTTTTTTTATGGATATTTTCCCTGACTTTCCTTGAAAATCCTTTGACCAACCTCTCATAAGTATCTGCATCAGGAGTAATCGGGTCTTCTTTATTAAAAAACTCCGCCCTTCTTTCAGCAATCTCATTCCGGTAGCTTTCAACGCCAAGGGAATACACATAGTCTTCAATCTCTGAGAGGTTGTTTATGTTGAAATTTGATATAACTGTGCCCAGCTCCAGGTGAAAGTTCCTGTGTTCTTTTGATACATCTTTTAACAGATGAATTGTCTTCACTAATTTATCGAAATTTCCCGGAATACCTCTAATTTCATCGTGCCCGGCACCGACCCCGTCAATAGAGGGCTTTACAGTCAGAGGGATGTCCATTTTATATTTTTTCAATATTCCGAGCATTTCCAGAGTTGCCTCTTTAATACGCTCCGGCATCAGGGCGTTGGTCGGGATATGTATTATTCCCGGTTTCAGATATTTGCAGGCCAACTCAACAATTTGAGGAAGATCCCTGCGAAGATAAGGTTCCCCCCCGCTGAAATTCAGGAAGAAAATGTGGCCTATGCTTTTAAACAGCCTTTCAATTTCATCCAGTTTTAAATCTTTTTCTTTTCGTAAAGGCTCATGTTTATACATTGCCCCGATGTTACAGGTCTTACAGTTCGATTGACAGGCTGCGGTCACTGAATATGTCAGGACAATCGGATTAGCTGGATGCACAAACCCCATT
>DRDE01000340.1 GCA_011040095.1 Nitrospirota bacterium | reverse complement strand
TGTGATGTGGCATAATTGAAATCCTCAATCTCTGTTACGGATTGATCGGGGGCAACAACCTTGAAATACACAACAGCGCTCACCTGGACGGATACATTGTCTTTTGTAACCACATCCTGCGCAGGCACCTCAATAGTGACTGTCCTCAGGCTTACCCTGACAAGCCTGTCAATAATCGGGAGGATAAGCACAAGCCCCGGCCCTTTCGTGGGTCTTAACCTTCCAAGCCTGAAGACCACCCCCCGTTCGTATTCCCTCAGGACATAGACTGATATCGAAAAAAGATATATACCGGAAATAACGGCGATTATCAGTCCTATAAAATTCATTTGTGACATCTTTCCCCTCCTTTTTGAGTTATACTTCGTATTTTAATTTATCGGCTTTTCACGGTTTTTCTGAAACTGCCTACACTTAATAAGTTATACGCTTGTTCATGCGCTTCATCACTTTAAGAGAATATATCAAGCAGGCATATATTAATATGCAAACGTTGTGCCGGAAAATAAATTTATTTCCAAGGAGGTGGAAACGCTATGTCTAAGTTAAAAAATTAATGAAAGATGTATCTGAATAATAAGGGGAAAAATACTTTGTTGCCGTTATTCTCTCTAAATTTACCGGAAATATCCCAGGGTGGTTAAATTGGAATGGGCCGGATAGAAAGTATCCGGCAGTGAATATTTCCTATCCGGAGGGGATATTGTATTCCCGCATCTTTTTCCTGAGTGTGACCCTGGTAATGCCGAGCATTGACGCTGCATGCGCCTTATTTCCTTTTGCCGACCCCAGCGCCTTTTCAATCAGTATTTTTTCAGCGCCCGAGATAACGGAATGGAAAATATCCACGGTGATTTCCTTAGCCATTGCCCTGTCCCATATAATATCTATTGCCCTGGAAAGCTCCTGCGCTTCTTCTTTATGTGGTTCACTGCTCATATTAATACTAATATCAGCGGCTCCGATAATATCGCTTTTCGCAACTACAACAGCCCTTTTTATTATATTTTCAAGTTCCCTGACATTGCCCGGCCAGTTGTATGACATAAGGAGTTCTATTGCTTCCCGTGATATGCCTTTTATTTGTTTGTCCGTCTCCTTCCCGACCCTTAAAATGAAATATTCCGATAACAGCGGGATATCTTCTTTTCTCTCCCTGAGGGGACGGATGTGTATGGAGAAAACATTCAGCCTGTGAAACAGGTCTTCCCTGAACCTGCCGTTCATTGCTTCATCGGGCAGACTTTTATTGCTCGCAGCGATTACACGCACATCGGTACTGATTGTCTCATTGCTCCCGACCCGCTCAAATGTTCCATCCTGCAAAACCCTGAGCAGTTTTGCCTGTGTTGAAAGGCTCATGTCGCCGATCTCATCGAGAAAGATAGTCCCTCCGTCACACTGTTCAAACCTTCCGATTCTCCTCTTTTCCGCTCCTGTGAATGCCCCTTTTTCACAGCCGAACAACTCACTTTCAACCACACCCTCAGGCAGGGCAGCGCAATTAACAGCCATAAATGGGCTCTCTTTTCTCTTGCTGTAGTTGTATATTGCCCGCGCCACTATCTCCTTTCCCACGCCACTTTCTCCTGATATAAGCACTGAGACGCCTGTAACGGCAACCTCACCGATCATCTTGCAGACATCCACAATTGCCCGGCTTCTACCGACAATTGTCTCTACTTCATACGAAAACGTATCCGTTATATCGCAACAGGCGGTTCTGAGCTGAAGCCTTGCCGATGTGACGGCCTTTTCAACAACTTCTTTGAGATGGTTATTGTCAAAAGGCTTCAGGAGATAGTCGAATGCCCCTTCTTTCATGGCTTCAATAGCAATGGCGGAATCACTGAAGGCAGTCATCATAATAACGGGAATATTCCTCATCCTCTTCCTGATTTCTTTAAGGGCTTCTATACCGTTCATGCCGGGCATTCTGACATCAAGGAAAATCACATCTATATTCGTGTCGCCGGAATCGAGAATATTCAGGGCGTCGCTGCCGCTTTCAGCAGTGATGACCCTGTAGTCATCTTCAAACATCCTTTTAAAGGAGTACCTCACTGCTTTTTCATCATCTACAATAAGGAGGGTGTTCATATCATAAATATTTTTCCCTGATTAAGGGGAACTCCACTTTTACAGTTGTCCCTTTACCCCGCGTTGAGTCTATCTCAATCTTGCCTGAATGGTCGTTCACTATATTATGGGTTATTGCAAGTCCCATGCCGGTGCCTTCCTCTTTTGTAGTAAAAAAAGGGTCAAAAACCCTGTTTATATTCTCTTCGGGGATTCCGGGACCTGTGTCCCTTATGGTAACGATAACCTTATGACTGCCCGATACCTCACTCAACTCCCGGCCCATAACCCCTGACTCATAACCCGTAACTATCTCCAGTGTGCCGCTCCATTTATCCATTGCCTGCATGGCATTGAGAACAATATTGAGAAAGACCTGTCTGAGGGCGTCATGACTTCCCCTGATTAACGGCAACGAAGATGAAAATGTCCGGACAAGATGTATTGAAGACTGTTCAATCATCGGCATGGTAACTGTCATAACTTCCTCAAGAATATCATTAATATTCACATCCGTTTTTTCAGTCTTCTCGGGTCTTGCAAACGCCAGAAACTCTTTAACAATATGATCAATCCTGTTTATCTCACCCTCAATAACATCTATATCTTCGTCGGTTAATGCCTGTCTTTTTCGCTTCACTGTCTGCATAAGCATCTTGATGGATGTAAGGGGATTCTTTATCTCGTGCGCTACCCCGGCTGAAAATTCCCCGACAGCATAGAGCTTCTCTGTTCTTATAAGATGTTCCTGTGCGGATTTTATAGTGTTGATCAGGTCCTTAAGTTTTCTGGACATCATATTAAACGACATGGCCAATTCCCTTATCTCGCCCTCGCCGACTACAGGCACCTCAACCCCGACTTCGCCCTCTGCGATCATCTTCACGCCGTTATTAAGAATAAGGATAGGTCTCAGGATATTTCTTGCCATCCAGAGTCCCGGCACTATGCCGACTAAAATAACTCCCGCAGCCAATAAGTAAAGCTTTTTCTGCATGGCTTTAATTGTGCTGTAAAGGAATTCTTTTGTTATGCAGAGCCTGAGGAATCCTATGGTTCCGAGGGTTTCTATATTAACAGGCATACTCACACGGTAAACCGGCAAGTTTTCGTCTTCCCGGATATCTATCCCATCCGTTGTATCATTAAACCTGTAGGGGGGCAAAGCTATGCTGCGAAACCTCTCATCCTTATATGCAGAGACCACCCGCTCCCTGTCTTTATCATAAACCTCGGCATAAACAATGAGACTTTCCCTGCTTTTCATTGCCACCTGAAGAAGAGAAAAAATCGCATGGCGTTCTTCATACAGGAGCGGTTCCACGACATTATAGGACATTATTTCGGCAAGATACCTGCCTTTGTTCCGGAGTTCAGCCTCCAGTACCTTCTTTTCCTCTCTCAGCATTAACCATCCGACCGCTATGGTTGTGCTGACAATCAGAACAGCTATGGTGACGGAAGTGCGAAAAGCAATACTGTTTATAATTTTTTTAAATCTCATTGCGGCAATTTTATATTTGTTAATTTTACGGCATTGTGGTAAACAGCAGGGGAGGGAATGATAAACCTCTCAATCTGAAGCTGCATCAGGATATCCCTGCCTTCAGGGTCGGCGGCCATTTTAATGAGTGCGCTTAATATAAGCCGCTTATCCGATTTTTGCGCAACAGGAGACGCCACAATGGGCGGTATGCCGTAAGGGGGCGATATCCTGATAATCTTTACTAAGTCGGCGACAGAAGACCCTGCTCTCTTCATATTATCATAAATAAGACTGTCAACCGCTGCGCCGTCTGCAAATCCATAGGCCACGGACTCTATCGATTTTTCATGGCTTGATGTATAAAAAGTCTTCCTGAAAAAATCTCCGGGTCTTGCATTCATTGTATTAAGGAGATATACCGGATAAAGCCTCCCTGTTAATGAGAGAGGGTCTGTAAATGCAAAAACCTTTCCCTGAAGCCGGCGAAAATCTACTATGTCGCTTTCTTTATTCACGATAATATATGAATTGTACGTTGTTTTCCCGTCAATAACCGGGACCGCAAGGACTTCAAGTCCGAATTCTTTTCTCCCGTCCAGGTATGCGCCTGTGCAGGTATAGGCAAACTGCGCCCTGCCTGTCTTCAGAAGATCGTTGATCTCCGAATATTTTCTCCGTTGTTTAAGGACTATTTTTATGCCTGTCTTTTCCGACAGATATTTGATAAAATCACCATAGATTAAAAGTGTGGAAACCGGGGATGCCATTGGTGAAATGGCAAAGACAATTTCTTTTTCCTGGGCCGCAGATGCGCCTGTTGCAGTGAATAAAACAAGAAGTGACAATAAAAAGTTTCTGAGGATAATCATAATTGAACCTCTACCACATTTATTTTATCAGAATGGGGATGTTAAATTAAAATATCATATCCGCCCCAAAAATGATTTTCGTTTGACGGAAATCAGGCAAAGAGGGGACGATCATGCCGAAAGACGAGAAAAGTGAACTTGATAATGAAATTCAGGGGATGGAAAAAGTTTTAATAATCCGGGCAACCCGATATTCCCATCAGCGTTGAGACGATTCGACCTTTTTTATCCATTCCTTGTATTTTGAAGGAGGTTCCATGATTTTCATTCCCAGGACTAAAGTGTTTTTACCCGTTGAATGCCTTAAAAACCACCTTATTTCACACCTCAGGTTCACTGTTTCGCCTGAAGGGATTTTAAAAACGATCTCGATTGTTTTTTGTGGAACAAAATCCGCTGCAGATTGGATAAAAGTGCTCAAACTATATTCCATCCCCTCTTCCGAGATGTTGCCTATGATTCCTTCATAGCTTTTACCGCATGAAACAATCCTGGCATTTAAACAGACCGGGTATCTCTTAAACCGTCTTTTTGCCATGTTTAACCAGAAACTCCGGGATTTCATCAGCAGGCAGAGGAGTGCTTAACAAATACCCCTGCATCTCATCACAGCCCAGTTTACGTAAAAGCTCCAGTTGTTGTTCTGTTTCCACACCCTCGGCAACGACCCTTAATTTCAGGGTATGAGCCATGGCAATAATTGCTTTGACAATGGCTGCATCCTCATTTTTTTCGCTTATATCTTTAATAAAGGAACGGTCGATTTTGATGATATCCAGTGGAAAGCGCTTCAAATAACTGAATGAGGAGTACCCCGTGCCAAAATCATCCATCGAGAGCTGCACTCCCATGTTTTTCAAGTTATGAAACATCGTAATAATTATTTCCGCATTTTTCATGATGACGCTTTCAGTGATCTCCAGTTCAAGGTACTCAGGTCCCAGTAAGGAATCATGCAGGACTTTTTCAATAACTTTAACAACCCCTTCCTGTTTGAATTGCTGCCCTGAAAGGTTTACGGAAACAGCAATACGTGTAAACCCGGAACCCGGCCTCTGCCAGACTTTGTTTTGATTACAGGCGGTTTTCAGTACCCATTCTCCTATAGGGATGATAAGACCCGTTTCTTCAGCAAGCGAAATGAATTCTGCCGGGGCAAGCAACCCCTTATCAGGGTGGTTCCACCGCAGCAGCGCTTCCACAGCAATGATTTTTCCTGTACGAATATCCATTTTCGGCTGGTAGTAAAGAATGAGCTCATTTCGTTCCACTGCCTTACGCAGGTCGTTCTCCATGGTCAGCCTTTCAAACGCAGTTGCGTTCATTGACTGCTTATAAAACTGGAAGTTGTTTTTTCCCTGGTTTTTGGCATGATACATTGCCGTATCGGCATTTCTGAGAAGACTGTCCATGTCTTCTCCGTCAAACGGGTATACGGCTATGCCGATACTGCCGCTGACAAATACTTCATGGCCGTCCAGTCGAAACGGTACGGATAATGAGTTCAGAATGCGCTGCGCTACTTTTGCGGCGTCCTGCAGAGAATTGATTTCTGTCAGCAGGACAGTGAATTCATCTCCGCCCAGGCGCGCAACAGTATTGGATGATGCCTTTACTCCCTGGCGGGCAACGGTGTCGGCAATTCGTATGTATTTACTCAGCCGTTCAGCGACAGCCTTCAGCAGCAAGTCCCCCACACTATGATTAAGGGTATCATTGATGCGTTTGAAATTGTCCAGATCAAGGAATAATATGGCTGAATTCCCTTTGTAGCGTTCACTATGCGCTAATGACTGCTGCAGCCGGTCATGAAACAGGGCGCGATTCGGCAGGCCTGTCAAGTCGTCGTAATACGCCATATGGAGAATGCGTTTCTCCGCTTCTTTATGTTTAATCGCGTAGCGGATCGAGCGTTCCAGCATTTGGGTGTTTATTCCTTTTTTATTCAGGTAATCTGCTGCGCCTGCCTTCATTGCCTCCATATCCACATCATGGTCCCCCTGCCCTGTCAGCAGGATTATCGGCACTTTACTGCCGGCTGCAACGGTCTCATGCAGCAGCTCCAGTCCCGTACGAGCGCCAAGGCGGTAGTCGAAAAGACAAACATCGTAATTGTCGCTGCAGACCGCCCTCAGCGCATCGTCATAGTTTGCTATCCACTCAAGGTTGTAGTCCCTCCCTTTGACTTCGGAAAGCAAATCCCTTGTTAAGACATAATCGTCTTCATCGTCATCAATAAGGAGTATTTTTATTCGTTCTTTATTCACGGTAAATTCGGTTTGCCCTTTACTGCATATTAATTTTCTCCCTCTTCACCCGGCAGCCTGACAATCTGGAACCAGTACTGCGCCAGCATCGTTACCACATATACCAGTCCGTCAAAGGATACCGGTTTTGTGATAAAAGAGTTTACACCGAGATCATAACTGCGATAGATATCCACCTCGGCCTGTGATGTTGTCATAACTACAATCGGAATTCGCCTCAGATCCGGGTCGGCCTTGATCTCCCTGAGCGCCTCCCGCCCATCTTTCTTCGGCATATTCAGATCAAGAAGGATCAGGCCGGGACGCGGTGAATCAACCGGAGACATGTATTTGCCGCGACGGTACAGATAATCAAGAAGCTCTTCTCCGTCCACGACAAAACGCAGCTCATTTGCCAGCCGGGCCTCTTCCAGCGCCTCCTTTGTCATCAGGCGGTCATCCTCATCATCATCAGCCATCAGGATTATTATTGACTTCGCTTTCGTGTCCAATATTCCCTCCATTTTTTTGTTTAACAGGCAATGTGATAATAAATGACGCCCCCTCTCCCGGTGAGCTTTTAGTCTCAATTTTCCCTTTATGCCTGTCGATAATTTTACGGCAGATTGAAAGCCCTATGCCTGCCCCCTCATATTCTTTTCTTCCATGCA
>DRDE01000339.1 GCA_011040095.1 Nitrospirota bacterium | reverse complement strand
TCATGCAGCCGCCGGCAAATGCGGTAAAAAAAGCTTCCTCCGAATTATCATGATCCAATGACTCAATATATCCGGTCATGAACTCAACATCCTGCTCACTCGGGTCGGCAACCTCGGACATCTGCTCTCTCCCCAGTTCCATAAGGTGCATGGAAAAAGCATGGGCAGACAGATCGTGGTCAAGTGTTTCAAGGTTCTTCATGATCTTACGGAAATCAGAAAGGATCGTTGCACAGAAATTAAATACTGCTTCTTCGGGTATCGTGTGTGAATTCATTTCATTGTTCTCCTTAAGATATTTAGATTTAAATGAAATTGTCTCCGGCCCGGAATTTCTCAATCGTTCCTGAATTTCCCCATCAATCAGCTAAAGTCGACCTTAAGTTTACTGCAATGCGGCTAAATATCGCTAATCTCTTCATGGAGAAGAACCGGGTTTCTTTGCAATGTATACAACATGCCTGTTTCCTCTGCCCGGTCGATGCCGCTTAAAGGAAAACCCGGCATGGACAAGGCGCCTTTCAAATGCCTTATCCGGGTCTTCGGACCAGACGGCAAACACACCCCCGGGCATCAGGGCTGAGCTGCTCATCGCCAGGGCAGTGTCTCCGTATAAATAATCGCCTCTTTCTTTGGCAGCCTCAAATGGCCCCTCATAGAGATCAAGAATTATGGCATCAAAGCGATTGTCTCCGCCATTCATTGCACTGTTCCGTATCAGGGATGCCACATCAGCAATTTCTACAGCAACCCTGGGGTCATTAACCGCCCCATTGGTAAGGGCGGCTAAAGGCCCGCAGCACCACTTGACAATTACTGGGTTAAGTTCAGCCACAACAACCCGGGCATTGCCGGGGAGTTCATCGAGCGCCGCCTTCAGGGTGCAGCCCATCCCCAGCCCTCCGATGAGTACTTTAGGGTCTTTTTTATTGTTCATGGAATTACAGGCCAGCTTTGAAAGCAAAACCTCGGACCTGCCGACATAGGAGTTCATCAGCACACGGCCGTCAATGGTTATAAGAAAATCAGACCCGTTCCTTTGTCTAAGTTCAAGAAAACCATCAGCGGTATCATCGCTGTCAATGGTCTGCCACGGTTTGGTCATTTATCGTAAGCTTCCTCCTTTTTATATTAGTATTGCATAACAGCAGGATTTGTTGCCGTGCACTTAAACATTTGCGGGCGGCGTCACACAGACTACTGCCTCCATGATCCCGGCCGCTGTCTTTAATAAATCAATTCCACGAACGACTCACGATATCAGACTATCGGGCGGCCTTCTCCTGGTCGCGATAGAAAGTTCCTTGTAGAATAGGCGAATTTTCGTTAAAATGTAACATCTTAAATAAAAGGGCTAATTTAGCAGGCAATTAATTTTATTGTCCTGATCGACGACGGCCATGATGATCCGCTGCACTTGATAGTTGAGATCAAGGGCTTTCGCCGCGAGGATGCGAAGGACAAAAAGGCAACTATGGAGACCTACTGGGTGCCCGGCGTTAACAACCTTGGCAAATTTGGCCGATGGGCTTTTGCAGAGTTTACAGAGGTCTACCAGATCGAGGCTGACTTTGAGAGCAAAGTTGAAGCTGAATTTAATAACATGATCGACAGCATTATGAATGCTGAAAAGTAGAGTGTGAAATGCTGAAAAACAGGCGCTTAAAAATATTTATCAGCAGTGTGCAGGGCGAATTTAAGCAGATTCGTCCGGACTTGAAGGCCTTTCTTCTTGGAGATGCTGTTCTGCATCGGTTTATCTCTGAGGTTTTTCTTTTTGAGGAATTGCCTGCAAGAGATCAAAGAGCTGATCAGGTTTATCTGGACAAAGTGGAAAGCTGTGATATCTATCTCGGTATTTTTGGTTATGAATATGGGAATGAGAACCGGGACGGAGTATCCCCAACCGAACATGAGTACGACCACGCAACCAAACACCGGAAAACCCGCCTTATATATGTATGGGGTTCTAATGAAAAAAAACGCATCCCTAAAATGCGGAAACTGGTCAAGAAGGCCGGCGGCGAGCTGGTCCGCCGCCGTGTCGAAGATTTTAATGCCCTGACATCAGAGATTTATGCAAGCCTCGTTGATCTGCTTGACAGTATGGGTGTCCTTCGTGTACCACCCTTTGATACATCTGTTTCCCAGGGAGCTACACTAAAAAACCTGTCACGTAAACGTGTGTTATGGTTTATAGAAACTGCCATACGGGAACGCTCTTTTCCGCTAAAACCTAACACTAAGACAGAGATATTACTCACCCATCTGAACCTGCTTGAAAATAAGAAACCGAGCAATGCTGCATTACTTCTTTTCAGCGCTAATCCCCAGCGCTATCACCGAACCGCCGAGACAAAATGCATTCATTGCCATGGCACTGAGTATCGCCGCCCTTTTGCATCTCAGCAGATTTACTCCGGCGATATATTTGAGCAAGCCGATCTGGCCGGTGACTTTGTCCTTGCCAGGATCAACCGGGAAGTCGGTGTACGATCTGAAAGCAATATAGCTCCGGCTGTCTATGAATTACCACCTGACGCCGTCAGTGAGGCAATAGTCAACGCACTTGCCCACAGGGATTATAATAGCAACGCCTCGGTCGAGGTACGTCTCTTTGCCGATCGCCTTGAAGTATGGAACCCCGGCAGACTCCCTGCGACATTAACACTCGATGATCTTCGTGGTGACCATCCTTCTGTACCGAACAACCCGCTGCTTGCTGAATCTATGTATCTGGCAAGGTATATCGAGAAGGCCGGCTCGGGCACCCAGCGCATGATCGAGCTTTGCCTTGAAGCAGGACTGCCAGAACCACAGTTTGAGCAACGCAGCGGCTCATTTGTCATAACGATCTGGCGTGACTGGCTGACGGCTGAGGTTATTGAATCGCTTGCTCTCAATGACAGGCAAATATCAGGGTTGAAGATGCTGAAAGTTGAACAACAAATTACGACCATGCAGTATCAAAGTCTTGTTGGATGCTCTCGAAGAACAGCAGCACGTGATCTTGACGAACTTCTTGATAAAGCCGTCATTCAACGGCTTGGAGCGGGACGGAGCGCCTATTATGTGCTTGCGCGTAATCGTGCCATAACCCTGCCAATCGTGCCATAAACGTGCCAGATATGCCATCGTATAAAGTAGAAAGAGATAAACCTGCTAAGAGAAATCTGAGAAAGGATAAGAAGGGGACATGATCTCAGAATACCATCAAACTGGACATAAAGTGGACAAACAGGACATTAAATGGCTCACGGGAATCAGTCATAAACCCATCAAACCCGTCACGTATAGGGGCATCAAAGGGGCAAAAGGGGCATTCTGAAAACGGAACATTTACAGGACATATGAGACAATAAGGATAAAAATATGGCAAAAAAGAAAATAACCAGAAAGATAATCGAAACTCTCAAACACGAGGAAGCAAGCCGCAAAAACATCCCTACAGCAGAATTCCAGTCAGTAATGCGAAAGGATGAGCAAAGCCCTATTCGGGTGGCCTACGAGCGCCGCAATCGCGATCTTGATCCGCAGTTGGTCTGGCGTGGCAAGGATGAGCAGGACTGGTCTGATCTGGTGGTCCATGCGCCGCCGCTTTATATTCAGGAAAAGGTGCATTCCAAGGCGCTCATTGACGATCTGCGTCGCTGTACTGAGAAGGATGACAAAACTGCTGAGTTACAGATCGACCTTTTTAATGACTTCAACGGCCTGCCTGATGAGGAGGCAAAGACAGAGTTTTATCAGCATGATGCTAACTGGTCTAATCGGATGGTTTTGGGTGATAGTTTGCAGGTGATGGCTTCGCTGGCAGAGCGGGAGGGGTTGAGAGGCAAGGTGCAGTGTATTTATATTGACCCGCCCTACGGTATCAAGTTTAATTCTAACTTTCAGTGGTCAACGATGAGTCGTGATGTGAAGGATGGCAAGACTGACCATATTACCCGAGAGTCGGAACAGGTGAAAGCGTTTAGCGATACGTGGAGAGATGGGATTC
>DRDE01000338.1 GCA_011040095.1 Nitrospirota bacterium | reverse complement strand
TAAACTTCATGAATTACTTTGTAACAAGTATGGGCTAAAGGTTACGGTTTGTCATTATCCACCTGGAGCATCAAAGTGGAATCCTATAGAACATCGCTTGTTTAGTGAAATTAGTAAAAATTGGCAAGGGACGCCTTTGAAAAGTTTTGAGACAGTCATAAATTATATTAAAACAACAAAAACAAAAACAGGATTAACAGTGAAGGCCCAACTTGTTAAGAAAAGATACAAAAAGGGAGAAAAAGTTTCTAAAGAAAATGTTAAAAAGATTGGCTTGAAACTCCATAAGGTGTTCCCTGATTGGAATTATTCTCTTTTTCCAAATAGTGAAAAAATGCCAAGTTATTTTTGACCCGAGCCTAAGGTGCTAAAATGATTTTTATATTCACATAAACAATTTCTATTGTCAAGAAAAAAATGCAGAAAAAATGCAGCATTGTCAACGCGTTGGCCTCACGAAAAATATATATAATGAAAAATATCGAAAATGTCTCTCAAAATTCAGCATAGGAAGTCAAAATGAAATTAACGATGAAAGGGGAATGAAAGAGGAAGA
Organism: Nitrospirota bacterium; assembly: GCA_011040095.1. GTDB lineage: Bacteria > Nitrospirota > Thermodesulfovibrionia > UBA6902 > UBA6902 > BMS3ABIN06. The sequence continues at coordinate 2,228 of DRDE01000338.1, read as the reverse complement.
TGTTGAATTTTATTTTTTTGTGACTCGCCAAGGTTATGGATATTGGGGTATTATTATATTTATGAAAGTTGCCGGACTCGGCCAGTGTTCCCTTGACAACCTGTTTGTTGTGGATTCATTTCCTGCGCCGGATACAAAAAAAGAAGTGATTGAATGGACGACAGCAGGGGGCGGCCCTGTGGCCACGGCGCTTGCCGGTCTTTCAAGACTCGGGATGGATTGTTTTTTTTATGGAATAATCGGCGACGACGAAGCCGGCGGGAAAATCGCGGATTCCCTCCGGTTGGAGAATATTGATATTACGGGTCTTTTAAAAAGGCCTGTCTCCGATTCACAGGTTGCCTTTATAGCTGTTGAGAAAAACAGCGGGAAGAGGACGATCTTCTGGAAAAGACCTTCAGCCGGGCCTTTAAAACCGGATGAACTGCCTGATGATTTTCCCGCTGACACTGATTTTCTCCTTGTTGACGGACTAATGGCGGAAGCGTCAATTTACGCGGCTGAAAAAGCGCGCAAGAAAAATATTCCGGTCATGCTTGACGCAGGCAGGGTGCGCAAAGGCATGATTGAGCTTGCGCAAATGTGCGACTATGTGGTCGCTTCCGAAGAATTTGCAGGGGAATTAATTAACAACGGTAATTCCTTTGAGCCTGAAAAAGCCATTATGAGCATGAAGTCATTCGGCGCAAAAGCAGTGACTATCACGCTGGGTGACAAGGGAAGTATAACAGCCTCCGGCAATGAAATATTTCAAACCCCCGCTTTTAAAGTGGATGTTGCAGATACAACCGGCGCGGGTGATGTGTTTCATGGAGGGTATATTTATGGACTTTTGCAAAAATGGGACATAAAAGATGTTGTTCGTTTTGCATCGGCATTCGCAGCGCTTAAATGTAAAGAATTAGGCGGACGTGCCGGAATACCGGCGCTGGAAGAAGTAGAGGATTTATTGAAATGATAAACTTACAGACCTTTGCAGCGCTTTATGTTTTACTTAAGAGTACCGAGTTATCCTTTAACCTGTTGATTTTTGAAGAAAAAGTGATAACCATTTAGTTGTCATTCCCGCTTGTCGGGAATCCGGGAAAATCAAAGGGCCATAGATTCCGGACAAGCCGGAATGACAGAACCCGGTACTGTCGAGTGTTTTGCATTAAACCTTTAAATAAGAAATGAGATATAATGTCTGAGTCAGGCCGGTAGTCATTTTATTACATTTTCCGGATGATTAGTCACCTCTTAATTCAAAAAAACATCAAAAGGAGAAGATCATGTTAGAACCTAAAAAAGTCACCCTGTATACAGGCGGTCACAGAGGCACGGAAGAGTATTTCGGAAAATCCGCTGAGAAGATAGGCATTCAGGAGGTGACATTTAATTTTGAAGGGCATGACATAAGCCGTGAAAAGGGACTGAGAATATTGTCCGACGAGGAGTTGTTACGCGGCGGCGTAAGCCCGGACATCATCAGGAAGCGTATGGAACGTGAATTTGCTCAAACGCCCTTTATGCAGAAAATCTTCCAGGTAATGTTCCATATCATTAATAACGGTTACCAGGTCTTTTCCGTCGGCTGGTTATTGAGGAATGGAACAGTCAAGGGCGGTACCGGCTGGGGTGTTGAACTGGCAAGGTTATTCAACAGGCCGGTACATCTGTTTGAGCAGGACAGAAAAGAATGGATTTCCTGGGTAAATAATAAATGGGTAACGGAAGATCCGGTTATATGCCATAAAACATTAGCTGTTACCGGAACACGTTATTTGAGCGATGAAGGCAGACAGGCCATTGATGAGCTTTTTGAGCGCTCCTTCAATACTTCCGACAAATAAAGACACCCCGGAGGGAAACTCTCCCATTGAATTATTGTGTAAAATCATTTAAAATAAACCTATGCTTAAAAAAATAATTTTTCTGTTAAGTGACTATGCGTAACTACATCATCGGGCTTTCTATTTTACTTCTTGCGTTATCAGGCATTATCACATTTAAGGCATTAGATATTCCTGTCAGGAATACTCATTATCAGGATAACCCAAAAGGATTAAAGTCAAAGGACCTCCCGCCTGAACCAGAAGAGATTACAGGACAATTAGCCAAAGAGCAGGCAGCCAACCGGGTTTTAGTTGAAGAACTGCAGGCCACTATCTCCAGGTTGGAGGATAAGCTTTCAAACAAAACCGAAGAGTCTCAGACAAACGTTGAAACCGAAGAATCTAAAAAAACCG
>DRDE01000337.1 GCA_011040095.1 Nitrospirota bacterium | reverse complement strand
TGGTCCTGATGAAAAAAAGAAAAAGCTCCCGGGTGAGATGTATGACCTTTTAGACAGCAACAAGGAAGCTTTTATTATCGCTACAACCGAAGAGATGGCTGAACCTCAGAAAAGAAGAGGACGCGACAGTGCCGCTAATATCCTGCGCATTTTAAAGGCAACCATGAAAAATACGCAAAAACTTACCGACGACCAGGAGCTTTACCTTAAAAAAGTATCGACACAACTTGAAGAAGGCGGCCTGCCCAAACAGACGGCAAAAAATACATTAAAGGCCTTGGATGCGCTTAAAGATGAACTGGTAAATCCTTTCAAGGTGCTGGCAGTGCTCCAGACCCATATCCCCAAACGACTGCTGCTTCTCCACTATGCAGAGCAGAATCCGGCGGTATTCGGAAAACGTGAAGTGATACTTTCATTATATCTGACAGGAGAACAGGTTTGATGAATAAAGAATCTCAAACTGTTGAATATAAACAAACCTGGCGAAATGACTGCCTTAAAGTCGTTTCCGCGTTTGCAAATAGTGATGGCGGAGTGTTGATTATAGGGTTGGACGACGGAGGTAAACCTGCCAGGTTAAAAAATGTAAAAAGGCTGCTTGAGGATATACCAAATACGATCAGGAATAAACTTGGAATCATTCCCTCTGTTGAACTGGATAAGAAAGATATAATAAAGGTCACAGTTGCACCATGTTCTGTGCCTATTTCCTACAATGGCAAATATTATCTTAGAAGCGGAAGCACTGTCCAGGAATTACAGGGAAAAGAGCTGGCTGATTTTCTTTTTAAAAAAACGGGCAGCACATGGGATGATGTTCTTGAAGAAAGAGCAGGTTTTGAAGAGATAGATAATGATTCAATAGAAAAATTCAAAAAGTATTCTGTTGATAGAATTCCTTCAATCAGTAAAGAAAGTAACATTAAAACACTTCTGCGAAAATTGAATCTATTAAGCGGTGATAATCTAAAAAAAGCCACGCTTCTTCTTTTTGGCAATGATCCTCAGAAATTTTACCGTCAGGCTGTAGTCAGGATAGGCAAATTCCTGTCAGATACAGAAATTCAGACAACTGATATTGTCAAAGGAAATCTATTTACACAACTGGACAAGATTCTGGAAATCCTGAAAACAAAATATCTGATCAGCAATATTTCTTATGAAGGTATTCATCGCCGCGATATTCTTGAATATCCTTATGAGGCATTAAGAGAAGCGATCATTAATGCTTTGATTCACCGGGATTATTCCGGGAATTCACAAATCCAGATACGGGTTTATTCTGATAAATTGATAATCATGAATGAAGGCAAGCTCCCGCCCGAAGTTCCTGTGGAAAAATTAAAAACCAATCATTTGTCCATGCCAAGAAACACACTCCTTGCAGAAACTTTTTACTATGCCGGTTTTATTGAAGCATGGGGACGAGGCACATTGAAAATTATGGAAAAATGTGTGGAACAAGGCTTGCCGGAACCGGATTTTATGGAAGAAAATGCTGTTATGACGGTTGTTTTCTATAAAGATCAATGGAATGAAGAAAATTTAAAAAAAATTGGATTGAACGATAGGCAGATTAAAGCGGTGATTTATGTAAAGGAAACTGGAAAGATTACGAACACAGAGTATCGAATACTTTGCAAACTTAAAAAAAGGCAAACAACAGATGATCTAAAAGATCTGAAAAATAAAAACATATTTATACGGATTGGAAGCACTGGAAAAGGAACGTATTATATTTTAAAGGAGCGCTAAAGGGGCGAAAGGGGCGCTAAAGGAGCGCCAAAGAGGCGGCATGACAAGTAAATTACTTTTAATAAAAAGAAAAGTTACCTAAAGACGTCAAAAGGGAACAGGGCTCACAAACGGTTCAAAGGAATAAAATATGGATAAACAACAGGCACAGCAAATTATCAGAGATACCTTTGAAAATTCTTTTGATAAACAAAGGTTCACAAAATTCATACTGGACTTTTTAAATCATTTCGAGGAAGACACCTTTATACACAGAGGCTACAATATACCCGATTCATACGATGAATATATTAGTTCCTGGCAACGATTAGGAAAATTTAGTGACGGAGAAAACCGTATAGACATACTGATTGTAAATTTAAAAAAAGAAACTTCTCTTGAGCAGGCTCGATCCAGGCAGAGAAACTTTGTGGCCGGATATTTACAAGGGAAATATGGTCGTTCCAGTGAAAAAGAAGCTGCACTGGTCGCTTATGTATCTCCAAGTAAAACAGACTGGCGCTTTTCGTTAGTCAAGATGGATATTTCATTTAAACCAAGAAAAGATAAAACCCCAAAACTTGTTGATGAATTCACTCCCGCCCGGCGCTGGTCGTTTCTGGTGGGCGCCAACGAAAAAAGCCACACCGCCCAGAGCCGTCTTGTCAATATCTTGGCAAATGATAAACAAGCCCCAACCCTGGAAGAGATCGAAAAATCCTTTGATATTGAAACCGTCACTAAAGAGTTTTTCCTTAAATACCGTGAGCTTTTCCTGAGGACCAAAGAAGAACTGGACAGGGTTGTTAAAAATGATCCAAAAATCAAGGCTGACTTTGAGGCCAAAGGGGTTGATACGGTCAACTTTGCCAAAAAACTGCTTGGGCAAATTGTGTTCCTTTACTTTTTGCAAAAAAAGGGCTGGTTCGGAGTGGGCCGTGACGATGACTGGGGTACTGGCTCAAAGCACTTCCTACGGAAACTGTTTGATAAAAAACATTCCGATTATAAGAATTTCTATAACGACATTCTGGAGCCGCTTTTTTATGAAGCTCTGCGTATTGATCGGAGTCATGACGATGGTTATTACAGCCGCTTTGACTGCAAAATTCCTTTCCTGAACGGAGGGCTTTTTGACCCTATCGGCAATTACGACTGGGTGCATACCGATATCATTATTCCTGACGAGCTCTTTTCCAATACCAGGAAGACCAAAGAAGGCGATCCAGGCGATGGTATTCTGGATATCTTTGACCGCTTCAATTTTACTGTAAAGGAAGACGAACCGCTGGAAAAGGAAGTAGCCATCGATCCGGAACTGCTCGGCAAAGCCTACGAGAAATTCAATGCTATCCGCCCGGATAATTATGATAAATTCAGGAAGGCATTAAAGAGTGGCAAAACCGGCGAGGAAAACAAATTCAACAAAAAATTCGGTGTCTATTATACTCCCCGAGAGATTGTGCATTACATGTGCCGGCAGAGTTTGATCAATTATCTTGCAACCGAACTTACCGATTGTCATTCCCGCGCAGGTGGGAATCCAGTTGTTTCAAAAGAAGATCTTGAAACCCTGATACATACCGGCGAGCAGGTCAGCGAAAACGAAATAGCAGCGCTGATAAAGGAACAAAACATAAAAGAAGGAAAACAGAAAACTTCCGGCTACAAATTACAACTATCCGAAAGCATACGCCGCAACGCCGCACTGATTGACGAGAAACTGGCGGACATCACAGTCTGTGACCCGGCTGTGGGTTCCGGCGCTTTCCCGGTAGGCATGATGAGCGAGATTGTCAGGGCAAGAAATGTGCTTTCAGTTTTTCTTAATGACAATAGTAGAACAGCTTATGAATTCAAACGCCGCTGTATTGAACATTCCCTTTACGGTGTGGATATTGACCCAGGAGCAGTGGAGATTGCCAAACTGCGGTTGTGGCTGTCGCTGGTGGTGGATGAGGATAATATTAAAAACATCAAGCCGTTACCGAACCTTGATTATAAGATTGTATGTGGGAACTCACTGCTTGGGGTCGAGAAGGACCTGTTTAATAATGAACTTTTTAACGAACTGGAAAGATT
>DRDE01000336.1 GCA_011040095.1 Nitrospirota bacterium | reverse complement strand
GTATCAAGATCAAAAAAACTCTCCTTTTTCAGACTATCAAGGAGTTTTGGTGTGTGGGCCAGGAGAATATCTTCATCTGTGCAAGGGGCGGGACCGGCAAAGTCACAGCCTTTTTCTTTAAGAAAATTATACGTGGATTCAACCCTTGCCGGAGATTCAGGATGACCGGCCCGGGAGTATTCCAGACATTCAGGAAAATAAAATATTTTCATGAGATTTAAGCTCCCTTAAATATATCCTTTACAAGGTTATACCTATTATCCATATCTAACTGAAAAATCTCCATATCTTTTCGTCTTTTTAAAAAATACAAATTTGATCTTTCATCAGAGGTTTCAGGGGAGGGACCCTGTTAAATTCCGCGAAGCATGCAGCAGTAAATTGCGGGATATTATAAAGAAGGGACTTGCATATGATGCAGCCCCTGATTATCCAATGGCGTCCCCAAGGGGATTTGAACCCCTGTTACCGGCGTGAAAGGCCGGTGTCCTAGGCCAGGCTAGACGATGGGGACATATGGTGAGCCGCGAAGGATTCGAACCTTCGACCCACGCCTTAAAAGGGCGTTGCTCTGCCAACTGAGCTAGCGGCCCGGGTCAGAAGTCTGATAGTATAACAAAATTATACAATAAAAAAACAGTGTTTCCGGCAAGCCGGCAACCCCCCGGTTAGAGTGGATTCCGGGGCATCTGATTGAAATTAAAATGAATCCTTTTTAGCGTTTCTCGGTTTTCTCTATAGGATTTTTTATAACTATAACCTCGTCTCTTTTCTGTCCTGTAGAGATGATGTCTGTTTTTACACCGAGCGATTCGCTGATATAATCAATATAGGCCCTTGCCTGCTTCGGAAGCGCCTTTAAATTCGTTGCTCCCTTTGTGCTTTTCTTCCAGCCGTCAAGTTCAATATAAACGGGCTCGCAGGCCTCAAGGACATGCGCCTGTTGAGGAAAATCCGTGAACCTGCAGGCCTTCCCTTTCCTGCTGCAACTGCAGCTGTCGGAAGGGTCTTTATATTTATAGGCAACACAGACTTTTATTTTATCAAGTCCATCAAGCACATCAAGTTTTGTCAGGGCAATTCCCGTAAGACCGTTTATCCTGATTGAGTGCCTTAAACTAACGAGGTCAAGCCAGCCGCATCTTCTTGCCCTTCCTGTCGTAGCTCCGTATTCCCCGCCTTTCAGACGAAGTTCCTCTCCAAGTTCATCCTGCAACTCGGTCGGAAAAGGACCACCCCCGACACGGGTTGTATATGCCTTTACAATTCCCAGAACCCCGTCCAGGTTGCCGGGGCCTGTGCCGAGTCCGGTACATACGCCGCCTGCGCAGGCATTTGACGATGTGACATACGGATATGTGCCGTGGTCAATATCCAGCAGTGTACCCTGCGCGCCTTCAAACAGGACGTTTTTACCCTTTTCAATCAAGTTGTTAATGAGTACAACCGTGTCTGTAATGAACGGTGCAAGGTATTCTGCATATTTCATGTATTCGGAGTAAACCTTGTTAACGCTTATTTTTTTAGTGTTGTATTTCTTTTCAAGGAGAAAGTTTACATCCGACAGGTTTGCCTTCAGTTTTTCCCTGAACACCTTGCCGTCAAGTAAATCCACCATTCTGATGCCTGCCCTGGACATCTTGTCAACATATGCCGGCCCGATGCCCCTGCCTGTTGTGCCGATCTTTTTGGCCCCTTTGGAATCTTCATGTTTACTGTCCAGCACCATGTGATACGGCATAATCACATGAGAGCGCCCGCTTATATGAAGATTTTTTCCAATGCTTATTTTCCTGCGTTTCAGCTCTTCCATCTCTTCTATAAGTGATCTGGGTTCAATAACCACACCATTACCGATAATGCAGGTTTTTCCCCTGTGCAGTATGCCGGACGGAATAACATGAAGAATAAACTGCCTGTTCTTTATTTTTACCGTGTGCCCGGCATTGTGCCCTCCCTGGTAACGGGCTACAACATCAGCGCTCTCTGTTAAAAGGTCAACAATTTTGCCTTTTCCCTCATCACCCCACTGGGCGCCTACAACCACTATATTGGCCATTACTATCTCCTCAATCTCTGACTATTTACAATATGTTATGTCAAACTCCAATATCCGGAAAGATAATTCAGATCGGCAAATGTATCTGCTTGACAGAAAGGACATTCGGCAGTTTCCTGATTTTAGTCAGGATTGTCATGGGCACGGCTATATCAACACTTACAACCGAGATAGCCTTGCCCCCCTGATTTGCTCTTCCAAAATGCATCCTTGCAATATTTATATTATTTTTACCGAGTAATGTTCCGAGATTTCCTATTACACCCGGTTTGTCGGTATTTGAAAGCACGAGCATTTCACCTTCCGGTATGATTTCTACGGCAAAACCATTCACTGATATTATACGCGGCTCCTTCTTGCCGTGAAGAATTCCGGACACTGAACTCTCTTTTTTCCCGGATTTTATCTTTATGACCATCATGCTCTGATAGTTCCCGGCATCATCCGTTGTAATCTCTTTAACTTCAATGCCCCTTTCCTTTGCAATCAGCGGCGCATTAATAAAATTAACGGTTTCTTCAAGTATAGGCGTCAGAATGCCTTTAAGGGCCGCAATGGTCACAGGTTCGAGGTTCAGCTCTGTTATTGCGCCTTTATATTCGATAATAATCTCATCTATGCCCCCGTCAAAATTCTGGGAAATAAAACCCCCTAGCCTCTCTGCAAGATTTATGTATGGCTGGAGAACCGGGAATACGTCTGCTGATACGGACGGGAAATTGACCGCGTTTCTTATTGTCCCGCTCACCAGGTAGTCGACTATCTGGTTTGCAACAGCCACAGCCACATTTTCCTGCGCATCCGCCGTTGAAGCGCCAAGGTGCGGTGTACAGATAAAATTGTCTAACTCAAGGAGAGGCGACCCTTCAGGCGGTTCTTTCTCAAAAACATCCAATGCCGCTCCGGCAACCCTGCCTGATTTAAGCGCCTTATACAGTGCTTTTTCATCAATGATCCCGCCTCTTGCAGCATTTATGATCCTTACGCCTTTTTTCATTTTTGCAATAGTTTTGGCATTGATCAGGTTCTTTGTTTCCTTTGTCAAAGGGATATGACTTGTAATAAAATCCGCCTTTTTGAATAACCCGTTAAGTTCTACAACCGTTACCCCTAATGTCTTTGCCTTTTCCTCACTCAGGTACGGGTCGTAAGTGATTACGTTCATGCCCATGCCCTGTGCCATCTTAGCAACATGAGCGCCGATGTTGCCGAGTCCTATGATACCGAGTGTTTTATTGTAAAGCTCCACACCTATAAACTTTTTCTTTTCCCACTTTCCCTGTTTCATTGAGGCTGTTGCCCGGGGTATCTGTCTTGCCATAGAAAGGAGGAGGGCAACGGTATGCTCTGCAGTCGTTATTGTATTTCCTCCGGGCGTATTCATAACAACTATCCCGCGCTTTGTAGCGGCAATTTTATCAACATTGTCAAGGCCTGAACCCGCCCTTCCGATTACTCTTAATTTCTTGGCGGACTTGATTAGATCAGCAGTCACTTTTGTAGCGCTTCTTATTATAAGGGCATCATACCTGCCGATCTCTTTTTCAAGCCTTTCAGGTGCAAGGCCTGTTTTCACGTCAACTTCGAGACCCGCTTTTTCAAGGATGTTGATGCCTTTGTCCGATATGTTGTCACTTACCAGTACTTTCATCTCATGTTATTTCCTTATTTCTTAATATGTTTCTGGTCGGTTTGTAATAGTTCAGCGGGTATTCAGGATACCCAATGAAGATTTCAGTCTTAAGCATTTCTCTTTTCAAAGTCTGCCATGAATGCTATCAATGAATCCACGCCCTCTTCAGGCATGGCATTGTAAATACTTGCGCGCATACCGCCTACGGAGCGATGGCCCTTGAGTGTCACCATGCCGGCTTCCTTTGCCTGATTGAGAAATTCCGTGTCGAGATCAGGATTTGCCAGGGTAAAAGGTATATTCATCCATGAGCGGCAATCAGGATCAACAGGATTACTGTAGAAATCCGAATTATCAATAGCTGCATATAGTTTATCCGCCTTGCGTTTATTGATCTCCTCCATCGCCTTCAGGCCGCCCCTGTCCTTAATCCACTCAAATACCAGACCCGCCATATACCAGCTGTATGTCGGCGGTGTATTGTACATGGATTTGGCCTTTGCATATGTTCCATAACTGAACATCGCAGGCGTGCCTGAAATCTCTTCACCGATCAGGTCTTCCCGTACAATTACGATGGTCAGACCTGCCGGACCTATATTCTTCTGCGCGCCCGCATATATTACACCATATCCGGAGACATCCACAGGCCGTGACAGTATGGTTGAAGACATATCGGCAACAAGGGGTACATCACCAACCTCAGGGACCATATGGAACTCAACCCCGCCGATGGTTTCATTGGGTGTGTAATGGACATATGCGGCATCAGGGTTAAGAGACCATTCCGACCGGGGCGGGATGGTTGAGAAATTGGTTGACTCACTTGATGCAGCAATATTTACCTTACAGAAACGCGCGGCCTCGGCAATGGCCTTTTTCGACCACTGCCCTGTATTGATATAGTCGGCAGCGCCCTTACCCCTCAGAAGGTTCATCGGGACCATGGCAAACTGGCTTGATGCCCCACCCTGGAGAAACAGTACCCTGTAATTTTCAGGAATCGCCATAATCTCCCTGATATCCGCCTCAGCTTTTTCAGCAATGGAGATAAATTCCCTGCTTCTGTGACTCATTTCCATTACCGACATACCGCTGCCCTGCCAGTCAATCATCTCTGCTGCAGCCTTTTTCATTACATATTCCGGGAGCATTGCCGGTCCTGCGCTGAAATTTAATACACGTGACATTCGCCTATCCTTAGTTTTCCTTTATATTCAACAAACGGAATTCAACAAACAGGGCATTACATCTTTTTTTAAAGCACGGAATCTGTTTTTTTCCTGTCGATTCCCTCGCCTGTATAATTTTGTTGAATGTTAGTGGATAATATGTTTACATATTGCAGATGATATATCCGGTTTTAGTGGTGTACATCTCTGTTCTTACAAACACCTTTCCAACATTTACTTATTTTCTCCAAATACAAACCGCATAACCCTTTTATGGATTTTTTATATAGTTATTAACAGGAACTATTGATCGTATATGGGAAGCTGTAACTCATTATTACCAATTTTGAAGCGTATCATTTAAACCATGATTTGTCAAGTTAACTGCAATAATTTTTAACATCTTATCAACGCTTGTTTTCTATTTGTTTTCATAGTCGTTAACTTGCTAATCAACAGTTTCAACACCCTTATTATTACTACTGTTTTAAAGATATAAATAATAATAATAAAAGACAAGGCATTTAAAAAAGATTTGTAACTACTCAGGCACAAAGTGGCAAAGGCACATAGGCACAAAGGGTTACAGAAATACAAGAAAAGTTTTTCATCCTTTTTTTCACTTTGTGCCTTTGCCACTTTGTGCCTCTGTGCCTACCTGAATAGTTACAAAGATTTTATTATTATCAAAAAGATATTATAATCTCTCTTGTGAAAAGAACTATTGAAAATATATTTAAAATTAATCTCAATCTGAAAAAAACTGAAAGAGTTATTGTCTTCACGGATAATAAAAATAAAAATATCGGAAAAATAGCAAGGACTGTTGCAGAAGTCGGGAAAAAATTCACCTCCGGCATCAGATACCTGGAATTCCGGCCCACAGGATGCCATGGAGTAGAACCCCCGGAAGAAATATGGGAACAGGCATTCGGGACTGATGCATACAGAACATTAAAACAGAAAGGGCTTCTCAGACCTCTCATTTCTAAAAAAATTTCAAAGGATAAATTAAAAGAAGCGAAAAGGATAATAAAAGAAAACAGAAATAACGCAGTGGATGTTGTAATAGCATTATCGTATTACTCGACCAGCCATACGAGATTCAGGGATTTTTTGAACAGGTTATGCGGCGCAAGGTATGCAAGCATGCCGCTGTTTGATGAGGAAATGCTTAAAGGACCAATGATGGTTGATTGGAAAAAAATGCTCCACAGGACGGAAACAATAGCAAAAAGAGTGAGGGAGTGTGAAAATATAAAAATTGATTCACCAAACGGCACGTCTGTCACACTCTCTAAAAAGGGCAGGGAAGTTAAAACGGATACAGGCTTTATAACGAAACCGGGCGAATTCGGCAACTTGCCCGCAGGAGAGGTTTACCTTGCGCCGCTTGAAGGCTCTGCAAAGGGAAGGATTGTCCTTGAGTGGGCGCCGACCCGGAAATTAAAGAAACCGGTTACTCTTTACATTGAAAAAGGTCTGGTAAAGACAGTAGAAGGGGAAGAAAAATATGTTGAATTTCTTCTAAGAAAGTTTTCTGAAAAAAGAGAAAACAGAAACATTGCGGAACTGGGCATAGGCACCAATGACAGGGCTTGCAGGCCGGACAACATCCTTGAATCTGAAAAGATATTCGGAACCATACACATTGCGCTTGGTGACAACAGTTCATTCGGTGGAAAAGTGATAGCTTCTTTTCATCAGGACTTTGTCTTCTTTGAACCCACGGTAACGCTGATCCATAAAAACGGCCTGGAAAAGGAACTGATGAAAAAAGGAAGGCTTTCAGGAAAACATTAAAAAAATTTATTTCAAAGATATTGTTGTGGACAATTCATAAATGTAATTGCTATAATTAGCTCCCGGAAAACTGCGTTACAGCTCTACAGTGGCAATTGGAAAATTTCAAATTCTTCATGGATGCGGCTTGCTAATATCTTTTCAATACACAATACATAAATTAAATCATAAAGATTAAATGAAACCATTAGGAAGACAGATTATAGCTGAATTCATATACTGCTCAAAGACGATACTGAACAGTAAGGAGAAGCTGGAACAGGTATTAAGGCAGGGCATTGAGAAAAGCGGTCTCACGCTCGTAAGCCTGACCAGCGAGCAATTCCATCCGGTCGGTGTAACATCCATAGCAGTGATCAGTGAATCGCATATTGCAATACATACTTATCCTGAAGCAGGACATGCATCCATAGACATATTCACATGCGCCAATGGATCAAAAAACATGAACAAGCTGTTGAGCTTTCTCAAGGGCAAGCTAAAGCCGAAGACCGTCAGGATAATGGAAGTCAACAGGGGAAACCCGCTTGAGGTAAAGCAGAAAGACTGGATCACGTCTTTTTCAGGAACAGGTTTTGAAGTTAAATATCACATAGATAAATCACTGTTGAGCAAAAGAACAAAATACCAGCAGATTGATATCATAGAAAACAAGAGCTTCGGCAGGATGATGTTTTTAGACAAAGATATGCAGATTGCTGAAAAGGACGCGCGCATCTATGATGCAAATATGGTCTCGCCGGTTATTGAGAGAAAGAACAGTTTTAAAAGTGTGGCAGTCCTCGGCGGTGGAGACGGCGGGGTGCTGAGAGAGGTGTTAAAATACAAGCCGGGGAGGGCTTGTTTAATAGAGATAGATGAGGAAGTAATCAATGCAGCCAAAAAATATATGCCGGCAGTCTGCAAAAATGCATTTGATAATAAAAAATCAAATATCATAATAGATGATGCAAACAGGTTCCTGGAGTCAAGGCATGGTTTTGACGCAATAATCTACGACCTGACAATGCATCCTGAAGCCATAACAAAAATGGATCGAACAGAGTTCCTCAGCCGGATTTTCTCCAGGGTAAAAAACAATTTAAACAAAAAAGGCATTGTCAGTATGCAGTGCTGTTCCGAGTTTGATACGGAAACAATAAAGCTTCTCAGGAAGATACTGCCGAGATATTTCAGGAACATTAAATATATCACCGCCTTTATCCCGTCTTTTTGTGAAAACTGGGTCTTTGCATCCGGTAAAGTAAAATAAAAATTATTTCCTGAGATTACCCCTCATCCCTTTTTCCCCGGAATTGATTTTAATGTAAAGATTTTATAAACTATACAGTTCGGGGCGTAGCGCAG
>DRDE01000335.1 GCA_011040095.1 Nitrospirota bacterium | reverse complement strand
CTGACACGCTTTAGCGACTTTGAGGAGTCGGCGCTTGCATTCCTGCATGATATTAATGTGCCTTTTACCAACAATCTTGCCGAACAGGATATTCGCATGATAAAGGTTCGTCTTAAAATATCCGGCTGTTTTCGTACCGTGCAAGGCGCTGAACATTTTGCCCGTATTAGAAGCTATTTCTCCACTGCAAGAAAACAGGGGCGAAATGTCCTTGATTCTATTACTGATGCCTTTAAAGGGGTGCCTTTCCTGGCCGCTGCATATCCTTAATTCACTAATTGACCTGAATAGTTACTATAAATGTTTAACTCTTGCCACGGATATTGTCAAGCTGAAACTTGAACATATGTGGGTTGATTATGACAGGGAAGCAGATGTTCTATATTTAAGCTTTCGGAAACCACAAAGGGCTACAAAAACGATTGAAACTGATGATGATATCTTGATCAGAAAAGACGGCAATAAAATTGTCGGCATAACAATTTTGAATGCAAGTTCTCGATAGTGACGTTGTTGCATCAAACCTCATATGAAAACCGCTGTCATCCACGAATGGCTTGTTAATTAGAGTCTGTGTATAAACTGCTGTTTTTTATTTTTGTCATACCCGAAGTTTGTAGTCGGGTATCCGGAACTCACTGAAAAGACTGGATTCCCGCCCAAAGGACCGCGGGAATGACAGCTTAATTGTTGAGTTTATACACAGACTCTAATTACTGTTGATAGATATCGTGCAAGAGTTCGTTTGACAGATAATCAGGATAAGTAAAGAATAGTAAATAAAAATCCTGTGTGTTCATGTTCTCTTGTCCAGGAAGTTCGTTTATCTTTTAAACCCCCTCAATATTTCCCCCGTGAAATGTTCAGATATTGCCTTTTTGTGAAGGTTCAGCCAAAGTCTATGGACGATTGAGGGCTGAACTGGAAAAGAAAGGCATTTCTTTGAGCGAGCCGGATATGCGCATCGCATCGATTATTGTATATAATGACTTAACCGTTGTAACAGGCAATATCAAACATTTCTCAAAAGTGCCCGGGCTGAAAGTGGAAAACTGGATAGTGTCGTAACGGCAAAACAAGGAGAGTTGAGAATGCAACCTGACAGGTGCAGTTTTTGCAAAGGCAGGCTGGTTGAGGGAGAGACCGTGTTTGCAGTAAAGGCAGGGAAGGAACTGCGGCATCAGTTTTAATAATAAAGCTGTTCGATGTCCTGGATAGATTGAGTGCAGCGGCATCTTTTAGCGAGGCATATCTGTTTGGTTCGATAGCCAAGCCATACAAATTTTCAAAAGGTTCTGATATTGATATCGGTTTTGTCGGATTGAGTGAGGAAGATTTTTTTAAAGCGATGTCTTTTGTTTCCCGGGAAATCGGCAGAGATGTAGATGTTGTCCAACTGGAAGAACACAGGCTGGCGGAAAAGATAAAACGGGAAGGGATAAAATGGATAAGGAATAGCATCGCTGGAAAGCGCAGCGTATCAATTACATAATCTGTATTGTGCTTTTGAGGATCTGTTCAATATTATAGCCGCTGTCTTCGAGAATCATATACAGGATAAAACCAGTATCACATAGAACTTCTTAAGCGGATGACTATATCGATCGAAGGTGCGTAACCAGGACAGGGGGGCAAGAACCAACTTCATCGATATATGTTCTCGGAGAACATATCATTATCAGGCAGTCCGGACAATCTCCTGCCCGGCCCTGTTGATAGTGTCCTGTATGTCCTGTGCATCCACGGCCACACGGTCAAGAAATCCCACCATATCTTCCCGCTCACTGCCTTTTTTCTTCATCATCATCTCCAGCACCTTTACATCTGCATTGTATGATTGAAACCGCTCTATCAGAAGCTGGTGAAGATATTCCACTGCCGCATTGAGGAGCCTGGAGACATATTGAAATTTAAAATTTTCACGGTAATTTTCAAAATGAAATACAATCGCTTTTTCGGTTTCGCGTTTAATAAGCATGAACCCGTCGGCCAGGGCAAGCATCTGTTCTTCCTTCTCCTGTTCAGGGGTTTTTTTAAATGCCTTTTTAATAAATTTTCTCAGAGAATAGAAGCCGAGGCGCATTACCGCGCCGGTTCTCACTTTTGCGGAATATCGCAGGGCGGCAGTGGATGAAGGCAGTGACAGGCCGGCTACCCGCTTTATAATATTAATATCTATGAGGCTCTGTACATCATCGGCAGAGCCGTTGATTTCATTGGCAGAGTTACTGATAACGGCCTTTAATTCAGCAATGCCGTCTGATGCCAGGGACTGGTAAGGTCCGGCAATAGACTCCAGGGATGACTGTATCCGGCCTTCTATCCCCTTGGAAAACCGGGCGATTTCCGGGTTAATGGTATTGGTCATAAACGCATCGAGGGCCTGCTTGAATTCCTGAAATACATGGTAAAGGGTATTTGAAAACCCGGAAGCCGCCAGCTTTTCTTTGTAGTCCTCGGTTGAAATCGTATATTGCCGGACAAAGTTTGAAGTCTGCGCTGCAATACTGCCTGAGTAGATATTGAAAAACTTGTCGATTTCCGCTTTCAGCTCCCTCATAACTTTGTCTTTGGCTCCGCTCAGTGTATTTTTTACCAGGGATTTGATCTGTTCCATCCGCTCCTGGTGATGTTTCATTTTTTTAATGATTGACGACGCCCCCTCAACATCCTTTCTCATGAGCTCCTTATTCATCACTGCCCAGCGCTCTGCCCCGGCTGCCATTACCGCCATCCGTGAAAGGTGGTTCTTTATCAGGAGGTCGAACCGATCGCGGGTGAGTTTGCTGTTCAGGTAAGTCTCAAATCGCTCTGTCTCATTGTTTGAAAAGGCCACCAGGTCTTTTTCCGCCATCCACTGCTCGAGGCGAAGGTTGTCCCGTTTAGTTAAATTTACGGACGAGACACTGAAGAGATTGAACAATGCAGAGAAGGGGTAGACATCCGGGTCCGGCCTTATCAGGGCCAGTTCCTCCCTGGCCTTGTCTGCAACTTTGTTCAGGTCTTCCAGTGACTCATGTTCACTTAAATCGATATTCAGAACAAAAAGGATGTTTTCCAGTATCCCCATCTTCTTTATCATCGAGAGAAACTTGATATCCGCCTGCCGGAGTCCTGAGCGGCTGCTGATAACATATACGATAAGATGGGTTCGCAGCAGGTAGTCCTGGATCATGGCCAGATGAAGCGGGTTGGGGGAATCACTCCCCTGGCAGTCGGCGATCTCAATGGAGCGGTCAATGGCGGCATCGTTGATTTCAAGTTCGATGTCTTTTAAATAAACGGCCAATGCATCATCGCCGACATAAGTCCGGTGCTCGGCAAAACGCTCGCCGCTGAATTCGGTAGTCATGGATTCAGCGGAGATCATCTCATTGACAAGGTCGTACCCTTTTAAGTACAGGGTGAGCAGTATGCTGTTGGTATTGCGGACCCCGTCCGTAATAAGCAGGTCATTGCTCAATCCCTCCAAAGCGCGGCGAAGAGCCCGGCGGTCTCTTTCTCGCCGGATGTCAAACGGCTTGTCATCCGCCTGCCGCTCCCACGAAGGCAGCATGACCAGGGCCTGTTCAATATCCGCGTTTATCTCATCCCATGACTTAAAGAAGAGAATGGCCTTCAAGTCTTCTCCGCTGCGGATGCGTGTAACAATTGATGTCACAATCCCCGCCCCTCTTTTCAGATAGTCGCCCCTGAAAAGCGAGTTGACGAATGTGCTTTTGCCGGATTTGACCGCACCGACTACGGCAACGCGAACCACCTCCTCGGTGATCTGGTTATGAATATCTTTACAGGCCTTCTGCCATTCGTCAAACCGGCTGTCCGCAATATCCGGCCTGCTTTGCACAGTAGATAACAAAGAAGAGAGCGATTCATTGATACCGATCAATTCCTGCTTGAGGCTGCCGTATGTTTCCTTAATCGTCATGGTTTCAACTGTCTGTAGCCTGAAATTTTTTTCGTGAAAAAAGCTATTATATCATGACGACAAAAATTAAGAAAACTTCAGGACAAATCGGACAAGATGACAGGGAGTTCAGTAAAATCAAACATACACCGGCAGCTTTACCGGCAAACACTCCTGGATCCCTGAATCAGGGCAGATAAAATAAAATGTCGGAAATAGGCTACATAACTGCTTTACTGGGCGGAGTTCTCTCGTTTCTTTCACCCTGCGTGCTTCCGCTTATTCCCTCTTATGTCTCCTTTATCACGGGCATATCCTTTGAAGACTTCAAGACCGGAGACAGGGCCCGGATAAGAAAGCTCACCATAATAAACTCCTCTGCTTTTGCTCTCGGATTTTCTACAGTATTTATTTTGCTCGGCGTCTCTTCTTCGTACATCGGAAATCTCTTTGCCGTTTACTATGACCAGGTAAGGATTATCGGCGGGATCATTATCATCCTGTTCGGTCTTTATATAATGGGTGTTTTAAAATTAAACTTTCTTGCCTCGGACAGGAGAATCCACCTCCGGTCAAAACCCAGGGGACATTTCGGGGCTTTCATTGTAGGCCTTACATTCGGCGCCGGCTGGACCCCGTGTATAGGCCCCATACTCGGCTCTATCCTGTTTATTGCAAGTACGACAGGCTCTGCAATGCAGGGATTTAAACTATTGCTTGTATATTCGGCAGGTCTCGCTATTCCCTTTGTGACTACCGCCCTGCTTATAAATACTTTTCTCAGCCATTTCAGTGCAATTCAGAAATATATGAGACTCATAATGATCCTGAGCGGCCTGCTGCTGATTGGCTTTGGAATAATCTTATTGACGGATAATGTTCCTCTGCTGTTAGGCATGGCCCCGGATCTGGGCGTTGAAGAACTGCTTACGCCTTAAGGCTATGGAGGGAAACAGTGCTTTGCCATCTCCTCCCCTGTGCGGCTGAAGAGGTTGCTAATATCAGAATATCTCCTTGCAAGATAAACAAATACCTTTGTGCCTACCTGAATAGTTACCTCTGATTAATGCTTTTCGTGTGCAATTATTGAACATAATGTTCAGTTTTTAAGCTATCTTTTCGGCGCTTACCCCGAGAGACCTATATAATCAAAAGATTTATTTATCAGGCACAAATATTGCATATTCATTGCAGGTTACCACTTATAGCAAATTGAAAATCTGCTGATATTCAAAAAATTTGGTTCTTTTGTAAAAAAGTTGAAAACACCTGATAAGTCTGTTATTCCGGCTTGTCCGGAATCTTTATTTTTTTCTAAAAATTGGTTGAGTGTTTGTATTTAAAAAGGATTCCGGACAAGCTGGAATGACATATAACATAGTTGAACTTGTATTAAGTGCAGCTACAACTTAAATACGAAAGACAGAAAAAAATCCAGCATCATATTAGAAATTTGAAAAGAATAAGCGCTGTTTTCGTCTTTATTTCTCTGACCCTTATCTGCTCTGTTCAGGCGCGATCGGAAGGGAATCTTTCTTTGGCTGATGGGAAAAAGACATACACGCATTACTGCTCTCCCTGCCACGGAACCAAAGGTGACGGCAAGGGTTTTAATGCAAAAAATTTAGATCCGCGGCCTGCAAACCACACTAATATCAAATTGATGAGCAGGAGAACGGATAAAGAGCTTTATGTTGCAATCAGCAATGGAGGAAGGTTTGTCGGCAAATCCACTCTCATGCCCCCGTGGGGGGGGACTTTAAATAAGTCTCAGATTGAATCTCTCGTTTTATACCTGAGAAAACTATGCAAGTGCCGGGGATTATAGAAAGGTTTTTTTTACTGGAAAGGGGGAATGGAAAAAGCGGAGTTGATGTAATCATGCCGGGTCACAGGGAATTTTAATTATTACGCAGCAATAAAAATTAACGAAGGGAGGAAGTTTAATGAGCGATGTCAAAGAGAAGCAATCTTCGAATGAAACATGTATGAGCCGCCGCAAACTTTTGAAAACCGCAGGCTGTGTTGGTGCGGCAGCTTTGGTTGTCGGCGGTCTCGCCGATAAAGCGGCGGCTGCCGGAAACGGAATTTATCCCCAGGTAAAGGTCGCCAACCTCAGGGATCTCCAGTCAGGGAGGACGGTAAAGTTCGATTATCCGCTTATAGGCAGAAAAAATATCATAATGGACATGGGATGCAATGTAGAAGGCGGCGTGGGTCCGGACAAGAGTATTGTTGCATACAGCATGTTCTGCAGCCATCTTGGCTGCGGTGTTGACATGGACTGGGAAAAAGGCAAGATGATCTGCGAATGCCATCAGAGCGTTTATGACCCGAAACGCAGCGGGCGAGTGGTTGAAGGCCCTGCTCCCGGCAGCCTCCCGATGGTCGCGCTGAACGTTGACAGCTCTACCGGTGATATCTATGCAGCGGGCGTTGCCGGACTGATTTACGGGCTCAGAAACAATTTACTCGATGGAGAGGAGGTAAGATAAGGTGGATAAAGACAAAAAAATTTCACGAAGGGATTTATTGAAGATATCAGCGGCAGGAGCGGCAGGCGCATGTGTCATGACCAATGGCCTGCCCGCCTTTGCAGCCGCCAGATTCCCGGAAGGCAAAGCAACCGAGTTTGTTGAACTGCCGCCGAAAAACGCGGAGCAATATGATACTGCCTGCCGTTATTGCCATGTAATGTGCGGATACAAGGTATACATATGGCCCAAAGGCAAGGGCCGCAAGCCGGAAAAGGAAAGATTCTATCCTGTTGAGAAAATGAGGGGCGACTGGCCGAACTCCGTATTTACCATCGAGGCTGAAAAGAACGGCAAAGATGTGCGGATTATGGTAGTGCCCGACCACAAAGACATTGCAAGCAAATCAAACTATTCGGTCAGGGGCGCATTTAATGCCCAGAGCTTGTATTCTGAAAAGCTCCCGACAAAGATCCGCCTCAAAAAACCCATGATCCGCAAAAACGGCAAGGCAAGCCCTCTGACAGAAGTTTCATGGGATGAGGCCATTGATTTCTGTGCCGGTAATTTCCGGAAGATCATTGATAGGTACGGCCCGGACGCTCTCGGTGTGGTTTATGGTGATTGGGGATATCTTCAGAACAGTTATGCAATACTGAACTGGCTCTTCAAAGGGGTTAAGTCAAGCACCCTCGGCGGCAACGGTTATCTCTTCTGGGGAGATGAGAGCTGGGGTCTTGCAGATGTTGTGGGGTCCGGGACAAGGTCATTTACCGTGGAGGACTATGACAAGTCAAAACTCCTATTCATGGCAGGCAAGAATATGAAGGATACCGGTTCTTCATGGTACTACCGCGCGCTGACTTCAGGAGGCCTGAATAACGGTGACATGAAAATGATCTTTGTGGATCCGAGGAGGGTCCAGATGGCTGACGATGCAGAGCGCAGCGGCGGGCTTTTCCTCCGGATAAACCCTGGAACAGACGCAATCCTCGGCGCATCCCTGATGCACATTCTCGTTAAGAATGACATGTATGACAAAGATTTTGTGAAGAAATACACAACCGGTTTCAGCACTCTCAAAAAGACTGTCCTGAACCGGAAATTCGCCCCTGAAAACGCTGCCAAAGTCACAGGCATTCCGGCAAACAGGATAAGGGCAGCGGCAGACCTGCTTGCGAGATATAAAGGGCAGACCATGGTCCAGTTCGAGAAGGGCATTATGCACCAGGTCATAGGATATGAAAATGAAGTGGCTTACAGCGCCATGGGCATTATCCTGGGCAATGCCGGTAAACCGGGAGCATGCACTTCCAGGGCAGGCGGACACCCGAGGGGAACCTGGGCGGACCCTCCCGCGCCAAACAAGGCAAGCTCCATGAGGAGTGTTCTGGAAAAAGTGGATAAAGGAGAAGTCAAGGCCCTCTGGTCTTTTATTACCAATCTCTATGTACAATTTCCCAACCAGAAGAAATACCGCCCGAAATATGAAAAGATGTTCCTTGTCGTAAACGAGATATATCCCACTGAGACAACAGAGCATGCTGATGTTGTCTTTCCTGCGGCAACGTGGGGAGAATGGGGAACTATACAGGCAAGTGAAGACAGGAGGATTCATCTCCAGCAGGGCTTTATGGAAGCGCCCGGTGATGCAAGGCCTGACTGGTGGATCGTTGCCGGGTTAGCCAAAAAAATGGGTCTTTCCGGCTTTGACTGGAAGAGCGAGAAAGATATTTACGAGGAGGTCAGGGCAAAGACAAAAGGCTCCTCTACCGGCGATATATCCGAGATCAGCTGGAGCGACCTCAAAAAAGCGGGGACCTCAGGCGTTCAGTTCCCGAAAAAGAACCGCAGGAGTATATCCAGGCTCTATTCTCCGGAATTTGAGAAAGCAATGGGAGGACGCTTTGCAACCAAGGACGGTAAGGCACACCTTGCCCCTGTAAAAGCACTGGCCGGGTTAGACCCGTACGATCATCCCCTGCGAGACAAGGTCAGCAGTAAGTATCCGCTCTGGATGGTAATGCACCGCGCCAATGAAAACTGGAATACAGGATACAACTTCTACAACAACGGCAAGAACGTGACCTTAACCCCGAATCTCTATGAGAGGATATCCGAACAGCCTGTCAGTATCAATCCCGAGGATGCAAAGGCATTGGGGATCAAGACCGGCGACTGGGTCAACGTCAACGCCGGAAACGGAAGCTTCAAAGGGGTTGCAAAGGTGGAAGACGTATGCGCTCCGGGTGTTGTCGATGTAATCTCCCTCTATCCGAAGGGAGAATCCACCCCCAACATGGTAACCAGTGAAAAGGCGGATCCCAAATTGGCTGAATGGGACAGAATGGTACCGGTGAATATTACTAAAGCATAAAGGCAAAATTTCTTCAGGAGAGAGCCTTATAAGGTTCTCTCCTGAAGAAGGTTGCTTTAACATCCTGCCATACATCCGTTCGTGTATCGCTTACCAATTCAGCACATTACATAACCCCGAATCAGAAGAAAAATTACTTACAATCCCCATAGGAAGAGTTATATTATCACATTGAATACAGCGGCTTCGTTTAACATGTTATCTTCCTTAATTTCACACTGGATACAGATGTTATGCAGATTTGTGAACCAATTCGTAAACGTTAACCTCTTTATCGATTCGTAATGATAGCCTGTCTTCTTCAATATCAAGGTCGTAATCCATCTGTAAACCAAGCCAGAACTGTGGTGACATTTTAAAATAATGTGCCAAACGAAGAGCGGTATCAGCAGTTATCCTGCGTTTCCCATGAATGATTTCATTGATTCTACGGGGAGGGACTCCGATATCATTGGCCAAACGGTTTTGACTTAAATCCATTGGCTTAAGGAATTCTTCCAAAAGAATTTCACCCGGATGAATTGCTTCTATTTTTTTTGCTTTCATGTTTACCCTCCTAATGATAGTCGACTATCTCAACGCTGTTGACTTCTCCATCCTTCCATTTAAAACAAACTCTCCATTGGTCATTTATTCGAATACTATATTGACCCTTCCTGCTACCGCGCAATGATTCGAGGCGGTTTGCAGGAGGTACTTTCAAATCATTTAAAATTCTGGCTCGATTCAGCATTCTTAATTTTCTCAGTGCAACTCTTTGAATGTTATCAGGGAACTTTTTTGAAAAAGTTCTATTAAACATTTTCTCTGTTTCTTTACATTTGAATGATTTGATCACAATAATAGTATAAAAGCCATAACGTATAACGTCAAGCGTTAAATGATGTTGTTTTTCATATGCATATCGTCATGGATGCATGCCTGTAAAGGTACAGGGATCTAACCGGAACTTGCAAGCCATTTTTTCTCTCTGAACGTGTACGTGTTTTGGTTCGTTACAATCGAAGCTGTAGAAGAAACATCATGAAGCTGACTACGGTTGTCAAAAGATTTTTTCACTTCACAAAAGCTCTATGAACCATTACCCTCAGCCTCCTGAACAGAGAAGGTCCGGAAATTCCAGACAAAAGTTCCTGCCGAATTGGCCCGATCATGACAATTCTGTCATCTTTGATAAAGTTTTTTAGCTTCTCTTGATAGGACAAAGAAAGGTTGGTTTTGAGAGGGATAAGGACTAAAAAGAGACGATAGCTTTTCGGGTACAGGTTTATAATCCGGGATCACACCATTTTCCACCCGGCTTTGGCAATGCAGATTTTACTCACGTTTATTTTCAGCTTTTTATCAAGTCTTTTCATTTCGGTTTCCTTTTCCTGAAAAAGCTTCTTTTTCTCCTGAGCGATTTTATCAGCAAGTCTGCTGTATTCTTTTTCAAGTTTGTGAATTTCTTTCCTTAACGTCCGGCGCTCCTCAAAAGTTTTGGAGCTCAGTCTCTTCTTTTTTGCATCATTTATTTCTGTCTCTTTTTTTTGTAAAGACTCATGAAGGCTCATCAGGATTTCTTCAGAATAAATTTCAAGTTTATCAAGCTCTCTCTCGTAGTATTCTTCATTCCTTCTGCTGATTTTTTCCTCAAGAAATCCCTGAATTTTCAAAAGTTCACTATTTAAAAAGTCATCATCAGGGATCGTTACCGAATTCATATCCGCATCAGGCAAACCCTTCCCTTCCGACTGTATATCGCTAAATTTATCTGCAAGCTCCTTTTCAATAACAATCCAGTCATATCCTTTTTTCACTAATATCACATTAATAATATGATCCTCTGTATCTATACCTTCAAATGTCAATTTGTATACAGCCCAGAATCCGCTTTTACCGAGGTAAGGCTCGATTTGAGAAACTTTATGCCCGCCCTTTGTATAACATAATGTAATAGAATGAATACGTTCTGATGATTCGGTCTTTAAGTTGTTTATAATATCTTTCACCATTGGATGTCTGAGATGCAATCTCTCGGCGTCAATATCTTTATTGTG
>DRDE01000334.1 GCA_011040095.1 Nitrospirota bacterium | reverse complement strand
TTACTGGTTAAGCCTTTGTCATGAAGACAGAAATCTATGGCGTTTACGGGGAAAGACGAATCGTGCTTTTTGCGGGTAAAACGTTCTTCCTGCGCTGCCGATATTATCTTGCCGTCTATAACTAAACATGCGGCGCTGTCATGGTAAAATGCCGAAATTCCCAGGATATTCATTATACAGGCAGACCTTTACAGTATCCGGCAATAAAAATATTCATCCGGGAATCAGGTCTCCGGGGCAAATTAAATGCAGAAATAAATTGCAGGTTATCTGAATTTACACATATTTCTTTAACTATCATTTCTTTTTGGTAAAAGAAGAAAGCAGCAAATACAGGGGCTGTGCCGTAATTGTTCCGGCCAAAGAGATTATGTATCCTTGGTTGAATTTCCCGCGTCTTTTTTTTGCCCGAACAAACCTTTTACAAACCCGACTATCCTTTTCCAGAAAACAACTATTACTCCCAGGAGACCATAAACAAAAGGCGCCACTGTCTGGAAAAAAAATCCGCCGGTATTTGGATCTATATATGCATATGCATCCGTAATAGATGTTAAATTAATGAGAACCATTAATGACAATAGTATTTTTAAATTCAAAATTATCCTCCTCTATAGATAAGGTTGACAAACTGTAAAGCAAAAAACAAGAGCCATAATTTATGATTATATTATTATAAAAACTGCGCGCTTAAAAGTCAAATAAACGAATTGTCCCATTGCAAAAGCATCCTTGCTCAGAAATTCCCGCCAATTTTTATTTCTCTGAAGAAAAACCTTAAAAATAATAAACCTGTGGGTATTGATTCGGCGGTGCTTTCTCCACCGATGCGCCGGCCCTCTATAGTCGGTGTTTCCGCAATTTTAAGTCCCAGCTTCATGGCCCGGATAGACATCTGGAATTCAATGGCAAATCCCGGGGCATCGGCTTTCAGTCTTCTGAATGCTTCTTTTTTTATGGCGCGGTAGCCGTTGATAGTGTCTGTAATATATTTATTTTTATTCCAGATCGTATTAGCGGCAAAAGTAAATGCCCTGTTGGCCCAGGCCCGCCACGGGAAACGCAGATCATCTTCTTCATTTCTGGCAAGTGGCAGAAAACGTGATGCAATGGCCATATCATATCCTTCGTCAAGCAGCTTCAGAAGTCCGGGAATATCACCTGGATCTTCATTTCCGTCAGGACTGAAGAAGATCAGGTAATCGCCGCTTGATTCTCTCTCGGCTATCCTGAATGCCTCGCCTCTTCCTCTTGACTTCTGTGAAACAACCCTGACCCCTCTTTCATGAAAAAACTCGACAGTTCCGTCAGTGGAGCCTCCGTCAACTACAAAAGATTCGTCAACTTCATTAAATGGAATTTTGTCAAAAAGCGCTGAAATACCTTCGATTTCGTTAAGAGTCAGGATTACAAGCGATGATTTTGTCATATTTGATTTAATGGATTAATGCAATGCTTTTTCAGATGCCTTTCAATATTTCATTGAAGACCCGGACAATATATTCCATATCTTCTCCGGTCAGGTACTGATGGCAACCGATATAAAAACCGTTTCTCCCGGCATAATCGGCATTGGGCAATTTTCTATCATACTTTTTCTTTAAGCTCCTGTATGCCGGCTGCTGCGTCGGGATACAACCAAACAGGGGTCTTACCTCAACGCCCCTGTTTTCAAGCTCCCGCATTATTTTCTTTCTCGGAAGTTTTTTCGGTTTTTTTATAATTATTGGATATGCAAGATAACTGACATCCTCCGAATACACGGGCAATTGAAATATATCGGAAAATTCCAGAAGCCTGTCATTTAAATATTTTACATTGCGCCTGCGTCGATTGATAATCCGGTCAACTTTATTTAATTGGCTCAGCGCAAGCGCAGCCTGAAATTCCGTTGTTTTAAAATTGTACCCTATATACTCATGGGTAAACCTTGGATCAAAGTTTTTATTTTTATAAGGGCACTTACCCTCGGACCTCGTACAGACAGCGCAATGGCATACCCTTCCGTTTGCCTTGAGTTTTTTCGCCAGCTTTTGAATCTTTGCATCCCCTGTTACAATCGCTCCCATTTCACCTGCCTGGATGTTATGCGCTATATAAAATGAAAAATCAGACAGCAACGAAAGAGAGCCGGCCATTTTCCCTTTATATTTTGATCCGTGCGCCTGTGCCGCATCCTCAAAAGTAACCAAATCATATTTTTCAGCAAGCATATTGATTGCGTCCATATCATTAACATATCCCATTAAGTGAACAGGCAGAACCATGCAATTTTTTTTCCCGCCTTTTTTTAACATATCCTCAAGCCGATCTGCCTGCAAAGTAAACGTAACCGGGTCAATGTCAATGTAAACAGGCTCTAAGCCTGAAAGGACAATGGCATTGCTGGTAGCCGTATAGGTTAAAGGAGACGTAATTACCCTGCCGCCTTTTTTGATTCTGGGGAATCGACTATCATTTAAAAGCGTTTGCAGCCCCAATAAAAGCGCGGATGTTCCGGAGTTTGTAGCAACAGCATATTTTCTTCCTGTATACTTTGCCCATCGAGTTTCAAATTCCCGGGTTTTTTTATGTTCGGAAATTCTTCCGCTTTCCAAAACTTCACTTATTGCTTTTCTCTCTTCATCTCCGATATTTATATGTCCAATTCCTATTTTCAGCACGGAACGCTCAATCTCCTCCATGATAATTTGAGATATACCAGTATAAAGTCCTTTTAATGCCTTCTTCCAAAGATATTTTAGGTCTCCATGCAAATTCACGCATCCTGGAGACATCTAATAATTTCCGGGGCATACCGTCAGGCTTTTCAGTGTTGAATACAAGTGATCCTTCATAAGCCGCTATTTCTTTAACGATGCCCGCCAGATCTTTTATGGTAATATCATTTCCGCTTCCTACATTTAAAATCTCGCCGCCTTTACATTTATCTATAAAGTATAAGCATGCATCAGCGACATCGTCCACATATAAGAACTCCCTCCTTGCTCTGCCGGTGCCCCATATCTCGATTCCAGGCAAGCTATTAATCTTTGCCTCATATATTTTCCTGATCAAAGCCGGGATTACATGGGAAGAAGTCATATCAAAGTTGTCTCCCGGGCCAAAAAGATTAGGGAAAATTAATGTAATAAATGATAAACCATATTCCCTGGAATATGCCTCTACCATTTTCATCCCGGCAATTTTTGCAACAGCATAATATTCATTTGTAGGTTCAGGATGCCCGTCTAATATATAATCTTCTTTCATCGGCTGAGAGCATAACCGAGGATAGGAACAGGAGCTTGACACGTACAATAATCTTTTCACCCCGGAAATATACGCTGAATGAATTATGTTGCTTTGAATAATTAAATTATCATAAATAAAAGATGCAGGGCGTTCTATGTTTGCAAGTATTCCCCCGACCCTGGCAGCGGCCAGGAACACATATTCCGGTTTCTCTTTCTTCAAAAAGTCTTCTACATCTTTCTGGCGGGTAAGATCGAGCTCGGAATGAGCGCGCGTTATTATGTTTTTGTATCCCTGTTGCCCGAGCATGCGGGCAATGGCGGAACCAACTAATCCCCTGTGCCCGGCTACGTAGATTTTTGAATCTTTATTCACAAGTTTTTCCTGATCAGAAGCGAATTGATAATTGATTCAGCTTTTCCATGTTTCAGGGGAAAAGCGCAAACAGCCTGATTTTTAAATGTAGCCTTCCATAACCTGGTTCTTTGTCCAGGTTATATTCTTCTCTTTGAATATGTTCTTTCCTTCACCCGGCGATTCCATGCCAATGGATTCCATATCCGAATCCACCATTATCTTAACAAGTTCTTCAAATGTTACTTCAGGTTCCCAGCCAAGCTTTTTCTTTGCTTTTGAAATATCCGCAAGCAAGTGGTCCACCTCTGCCGGACGAAAATAGCGAGCGTCAATATTTACCAGTTCATCGCCGGCATTAAGAGAGGTCCGAGTGTGTATATGGGGTTGTACGGATTTAATAACGGCCTTCTGATCAGGCCCTTTCCCTTTCCATTCCAATTCTATCCCGGCATAATGAAAAGCAGCTTCAACAAATTCTCTTACCGAATGGCTCTCGCCCGTGCCTATGATATAATCATCCGGCTCATCCTGCTGAAGCATAAGCCATTGACATTTAACATACTCCGGCGCAAAACCCCAGTCCCTCAAGGCATCGAGATTCCCAAGGTAGAGTATTTTTTGTTTTCCGGCGACAATATGCGCAACCGCCCTCGTTATCTTCTTTGTCACAAAGGTCTCTCCCCTTCTGGGTGATTCGTGATTAAAGAGTATCCCGTTACATGCAAACATGTTGTATCCTTCCCTGTAATTAACAGTCATCCAGTAGGAATACACTTTTGCGGCAGAGTAGGGACTCCTTGGATGAAAAGGGGTGTTCTCGCTCTGAGGCGGGGGGGTGGAACCGAACATCTCCGATGAGGATGCCTGGTAGAATTTTGTCTTAATCCCGCTTCTTCTTATTGCCTCAAGCAGCCTTGTGGTCCCGAGAGCTGTTATATCGCCGGTATACTCGGGCATGTCAAAGCTTACCCTGACATGGCTTTGAGCGCCGAGATGATATATCTCTTCCGGTTCAATATTATAGATAAGGTTGGTAAGCTGCCCTGAATCAGAGAGGTCCCCGTAATGTAGAAACAGCCTCGCATTGGAAGTGTGAGGGTCAACAAAGAGGTGGCTTATTCTTTTTGTATTGAATGTGCTTGCCCTGCGGATAAGCCCGTGGACCTCGTAACCTTTTGACAGAAGCAGTTCAGCCAGATATGACCCGTCCTGGCCTGTAATCCCGGTAATCAGCGCTTTTATCCGCATGTTAATATGCCTTGCGATTTCTTTTGTATTATCATGTGAAGAAATCCAGAATAATTAAAGCCTGCTTCTACTGCATCTGCAGAAAATATTTGTATACTCAATTAGTAACTACTCAGGCGCAAAGGGTTACAGAAATACAAGAAAAGTTTTTCATCCTTTTTTTCACTTTGTGCCTACCTGAATAGTTACCTCAATTATATCATAACAGCATCATTAATATGGATTCCGGTCAGAGCTTTCCGTGAAATATGTTAAAGGATTAATTTACAATACCATAAAAAAAAGATATAATAGGTAAATTGCCTTTATATCCATGATTCCTTATGAACCTCATTATCAAATTCTGATTTCATCTGAAATATGAACAGGACAAGACTGTTATTATTTATCGCCACCATTCTGATACTGGCAACAGCAATCTTCACATCGATAATTTTTGAAAATGTGTCCATGATCAAAACATGGAATATACCCGTATGTCCTCCATCCTTCCTGGATTCACGCCAGATAGGCATGGCGTCGGAATCCTATGCCCTGGGATATGATCCGTTAATAGAAAATCCCGTAAATCCGACAAAAGAACAACTTGCTTATCCAAGAATCTGGCACCTTCTCTTTGCTTTGGGGATTGACCAGAGCTACACCAACCTGATGG
Organism: Nitrospirota bacterium; assembly: GCA_011040095.1. Classification (GTDB taxonomy): domain Bacteria; phylum Nitrospirota; class Thermodesulfovibrionia; order UBA6902; family UBA6902; genus BMS3ABIN06. The sequence goes on along the minus strand of DRDE01000334.1, from coordinate 6,358 downwards.
GGACTATTTTCGTGATCCTGTTTTTCATTGGCATCGGCATGTTCTGGTTTTCAAAAAAATTTGATAATCTCACGTATGTCATCCTGTCACTGGCTATTCTTTCACCATCAGTAATGCTTGGAATAGAGAGGGGGAACATAGAGCTGGTATTGTTTTTTATTTTGTCCCTGGCATTGATAATAAATTACCACTCGAGCATTGCAGCGCTGTTTGTCTTTGTATTCGCCGCCATACTTAAACTGTATCCTGTTTTTGGATTTGTATATCTCCTGAAGGAAAACAAAAAGAGATTCCATATCCTTTTCTTCACTGCTTTAGGGGTCTTTATCATATATATATTATTGACATTGGATGATATCAAACAGATATATCTTGTAACACCCAAATTTGCCGCCAGTTCTTTCGGTATCAACGTCTGGTGGATGGGACTGAAGCACCCCCGTTATTTTGATCTCCAGATGTCCGACAGCACAATACTCTTTTTGCAGGTCATCTCTTACATTGCGGCATTCATGGTTATTGCAGGCGCTTTATTTTTCAGCCTGAGAAACAGGGACCTGAATCGATTCCGCCAGGGGAGATACATAGACGCTTTCAGGGTAGGAGCCGCCATTTACATAGGCAGCTTCATTACAACAAACAACTTTGATTACAGGCTCATGTTTTTGATCTTTACGATTCCACAGCTTGCGGCATGGCTGCGCGATAAAGAAAAGGGATATTCACCGCTGCCTCTTATAACCCTTGCCGCCATGCTGTTTTCACTCTGGAGCTTTCTGGTGATGCGCTTTGCAGGCATGAAATTAGCTTTCCTGACGGAAGAATTCTGTAACTGGATTATGTTGTACGGGCTTACTTATCTGTTTGCGGCTTCAGTCCCCGAATGGCTTGGTGATTGCCTGCGCCGGCCGTTTTTGTTGATAAAGGGATTTAAGAGACAGGTTGTAGAAAACCACTGAAAATTATTTATGAATATAAAGCAAGAAAATATATCCGTTGTTATTCCTGCCTACAATGAAGAAAAAGCAGTAAGCGAGGTTATCGCCAATCTCAGGAAACTCTCATTTGTTGATGAAATCATTGTTGTAGATGACGGTTCAGCCGACTCAACAAGGCAAAAGGCTGTCGAAAGCGGCGCACGGGTTATATCTCACGAGGATAACTCCGGTTACGGGGCAAGCCTTAAGACCGGGATTATCAATTCAAAAAACAATAATATTGCTTTTATTGATGCCGATGCCCAGCATAATCCCGCTGATTTGATACAGATGGTTAAATATACCGGCGACCATGATATAGTCATCGGGTCCAGGAAAGCGGGGTCTCACTCACCATTATGGCGCATGCCGGGCAAGATGTTCATTCATATGCTTGCCAATTATCTTGCAGGATTTAAAATTCCCGACCTTAACTGCGGTTTGAGGATTGTTAAAAAAGACCTGATACTTCCGTATCTCAAACTGTTTCCCGATAAATTTTCATTTTCTACGACAAGCACGATCTTTTTTATCAAAGACGGTTTTAAAGTCAAGTTTGTCCCGGTCAGCGCGCAAAAGCGTATTGGCGAGAGTTCCCTCCGGGTCCGCCACGGACTGGACACTATAATACTCGTGCTTAGGATGATAACGCTGTTTGAGCCGTTCAAAATATTTCTGCCGGTCAGCATATCAATATTTACTTTTGGTTTCGTATACGCAACAATTGAAGTCATAAGGTTCAGGCAGTTCAGCGCCACAAGTTTATTCCTGGGGATCACCTCACTGTTAGTCTTCTTTTTCGGTATGATCGCCGACCAGATTGCGACTATCAGGAAAGAAATTAAAACAAAATAAAATATTTTTGTAACTACCCGCCCGGGCTTGGTTGTGCCGGCCTCTACGAAGCGCCGCCTCTCACAAGCTCTTTAAAATAGCTTAAAGTTAAATATGCGGCCCCCCTTGACAACCTGAACAGTTCGGTTAGTGAATGCACTGTTTTCAGCATTCCAAGAATATGTAGAGGACTCATAAAAAACTTCCTGTTATATTTGTTGGCAATCGCCTTGATCTGCTCTCCGGTATATTTACTGTTAAGGCTTATGCCGCTTTTATTATCAGTCATAATATAACTGAACCAGTCGTCCGCGCTGCGGGGAATTAATGACTTGTCAAGGAATTCATCAAACATCCTGGTTCCGGGGTAAGGGGTAAGCGGGAAAAAAATTGCAATTGTCGGATCAATCTTTTTTGCCATATCATACGTCATTGCCATTGTATTATCCGTATCTATCGGGAAGCCGACGATAAAAGAGCACTGTGTACGCAGACCGGCCTTCCTGCATGCGGCTACCGCTTCAACCGCCCTGTCAAGAGATATCTTCTTGCCTATAAGTTTTAAAACTTCAGGAGAACCGGATTCAATACCGAAGTTCACCATTTTACATCCGGCAGCCTTGAATTTTCCGGCCAGTTCATAATCCATCGTATCCACCCTGGTCAGACAATACCACGTCGGACGGTTAGGCATTGCGATCATGGCATCACAGATTGCCTCTATGCGGCTTCTTTTTAGCGCCATCGTGTCATCTTCAAAAACAATATGATCAATACCGCAAGCAACCAGTTCCCGTATCTCAGCCATAATGTTATCTACCGACCTGAAACGATATTTTGCGCCCATCGTGAGCCAGCTCGAACAAAAGGCGCATTTGTAGGGACATCCCCGCGAGGTTACCATGGTCGCACTCTTCGTACCGAAGTCGATATAACTGTGCAGCCTGTATCGGTTCATATCAACAAGATCTCTCGCCGGGAACGGAAGAGAATCAATATCCTCTATCAATTCCCTGCTCTCATTCACGCGGATACCGCCACCACTATCTCTCCAGACAAGCCCGTTTACGGAACTGAAATCAGGGTTCGCAGATTCATACGCCTGAAGAAGCTCATGCAAGGTGAGTTCTCCTTCACCCATTACTGCAAAATCAGTATTCGGTGACTGGTCCATCACTTCTTTTCCAACCGCAGAAATGTGATGCCCGCCAAGCACAGTAACAATATTTGCATCAATTGCCTTTATCATATCGCAAATTTCAACCGCGCGGGGATAAGAAGGTGTCATTACACTAATGCCGACACAAGAAGGGTCAAAGAAACTGATAACGTCCTTTAATTCCTGATTATATAATTCATCTGAAGAGGGCTGAAATATTTTAACGGGATAACCGGATTGCCTGATATATGCAGCCAAATAACCTATGCCGAGCGGGAAGTATTTACCGACAACCTCTTTACCCGCGCTTGCATAAGAATAAGGCGCTTCAATGAGTAGTATTCTGCTCTTTCCCATGAATAGTTATATTTTAAATTGACGTCAGCCCAACAATCAAACTCATTGATATTCAAAAGTCATGTTTATATTATCAGGTCTGTAAAAAGCTGCAAGGATTGATAATTCCTGAAGCAATGTATAAGTATTAAAACATCTGCCATATTCTCAGAAGTTTACGCCGGTACTTGCCGTATTCTTTTCCCGTTATTTTCTTTATCCCGTCGGCCGCTATATCTCTGACATAAGTGTCTTTATCCTTCAGAGAGACAATCTTGAGGACTTCAACAATACGGGGTTCATTGATTTCTCCAAGGGCGTAAGCGGCTTCTACCCGGATGTCCCGGTCTTCATCATTCAACAGTGCAATCAGGGGATCAACGGCTTCAGGAGCTTTTGTCTTTCCGAGTGAAATCACCGCGCTTTTCCGGTTGTGATAAAAAGGGTCTTCCAGGGCGAGAATAAAGCATTGAACTATACGGGGATCTTTCATTTTTGAAAGCGCTACCAATGCGCGTCTCCTGACATAGGGGTCATTATCCTTTATTGCTGTTGTAATCAGAGGCGCTACATAACGCAAGTCTCCTTTTCTTCCGAGAGCGATCACGGCCCTTTTCCGGACAGGTACCGATTTATCTTCTAAAGCTCTGACAAGGTATGTGAGGACTCGCGGGTCCTTTAGCTCACCAAGCGCATCTACTGCCGCTTCTCTAATACCAGGGTCAAAGTGTTCGGCTGCGGCAATCAGCGGGGCTACTGCCAGGGGACTGTTAACTTTCCCCAGGGCTACGGCAGCCTCTTTTCTGACATCCCATTGAACATCCTGCAGGGCTATGTTTACAAGGGATTGTACAGCTTCAGCATCATTAATATTTCTTTCAGTTTTTTCTTCCAGTATTTTTACAAGCGTATCTTCCTGCGAAAAAACACCCTGTTTCTCCAGGTAATCAAAAGTAGAGTCGGCATACACCCCTGTCAATAAAGAGCCGGGATGTCCGTTTGCGGGATTTGCCCATAACTTCCGAACAGGTATGTGTCCCAACTTTTCTTTAACAACCGGGAACAAATCAAGATATTTTATATTCGCCTGCTCAAGAAGCGGTTTTATTCTATCGAATCTTTTCCGCATGCCTTCATCATGGCTGTGAGGAGTAAGGACAAACAACAGTTTAATATTATTGCTGTTGCAGAAAACCGAAAAATCCTGCAACAGTTCAAGATAATTCTGCAGGTTGTCATCCGAGTAAAGCCTTCTTATCCAGTTGTGGTACTGGTGATCCTTGTAAAAATATTGTGTAAGAAAATAATTTGTATGAGTTACAATAAAATTGGTTGCATTAGGAAAAAAAATTCTCAAGGACCTGATTACAAGGTTCGACGACCATCCATACGTTTTATTCTTAATATCTTTCATATTAGGATCATTATCCACAAAACCCACTATAAGCATATCAATATCATAGTTTATGCCGTTTTTTTCAAGGAATGACAGCTCATCCATTGTTGACCAGGCGCCCTGTCCCCAGCTCATTACCTCAAAGTTTTCGTATTTGCCCGTGATCATGTTTTCCAGTTTGTGGCTCCATGCCTGCTTATACGGAAGCCCGTACCCCCATATAAATGAATCGCCGAGAACAGCAATCCTGGTTATACCATCTTCTTTTTTTTCTTTCCTGATTTTGTCGGTAAATCTGAATGGATTCAGCTTTGCAAATTGCCAGTTTTCCCGGTTGATTTCCTTATCGATTTTTTGAAACTCAAGAGGTATCCAGATAGGTTGAGGGTCATCCGCACCATCAAACAGTCCGGTTCTCAATATGATTTCGAGAAGGAAAAGACAGAATAACAGGGAGAGTATGAATACAGCTATATTAGTTGAGATTTTCTTTAACATCTGAACCTGATTGGCGCCCTCGCCTATTGACCGGACATTTTGTTCATGGCAGTTTCCAGATATATTATTATATCAGGGGCAAATTCATATTGCTTTTTTAGTAATAGTTCAGCAGTCCTTATGAAACAATGAACAATGGATTATTAGAGTAACCCCCTTAAATCCCCCTTAACCTAAGGGGGAAACCATACCTCCCCTCTTAGGTTAAGAGGGGCCGGGGGGAGTTATCCAATCAATCCGTCATTCAAACCCTTTCTATTCCTTAATTTCCCCGAGGGGGGTGACTATTACCTTTTTTATAATGCAGATATTGTTATCCACAAAAGCCTTATTAAAGATTCCTGTAAGTGAAATAATCCTTTACGTACAACGGCATAATCCGGAATGTTTCAACATACGAATCCCCGCGTGTAAGTTTGAGCCAGTAGAACAGGTTTTTCGGTTTAAAGTATACTGCTGAAACAGCTTTAGACACATTCAGGGCAACCTTGAATATCCAGCTTCCGCCAGAATCAGCCTTATATAATCGCAGAAGTATTTTCATCATTGATTCAGGCAGATAAACTGCAAGCGATGTGAGTGTGTTCAGGTAGGTATGCCGGAATTTCATGAAATTCTTGCCGCGGCAATCCTCCATTTTCTCGGGACACTCTATTTTTGCCCTGTCATACAGTTCTGTTCCGGGCAGCAATGCAAGCGAGAAAATTTCATAGAGGCAAGGTTTGGGCGTCTCCATAATTGTTTCTATTGTCTGTATTATGTCACTTTCATTTTCAAATGGATTATCCATTATCACATCGGATTTAACAGGCAGATTAACCTCTTTAATTAACTGGGCTGCTTCCAGGAAATCTTTCCTGTAAGAGTTCCTTTTGTATATGTTCTTATTTACATTGTCACTGCCTGTTTGAAGCGCCATAGTAACCCAGCTGACGCCGGCGTCTTTCAAAAGACCGAGCTTTTCCCTGTCAATCGTAGTCGGCATTGTGCTGACTATAAAGGGAATCTTGATTTTCTTTTTATATTCCTCACAAAACTCCCTGAAGTAGTCCCTGGTTCCGATCAAAAAGGAGGAGTCGTGAAAAACGACCTGCTTGATTTCGTGGTCATTCCGCTTCATCTGTTCGAGTTCTTTTATTATATTTGCGATACTGCGCC
>DRDE01000333.1 GCA_011040095.1 Nitrospirota bacterium | reverse complement strand
TATAGCCTATATCGGAACCATATACGGATCATTGACTACATTCATTTTATTTCTCCTGTGGATGTATTATTTATCGTGTATATTTCTTTTAGGCGCTGAGTTTGTAAAGGGTCTGAGCAGGGAGGAGGCATGATGCATAAATTAATCGGCAAAGCAGTTGAGGTCAGTACGGCAGAGACTTTATACACGGGGGTACTTGTCGAGATTGGAGAAGACGAAGTGCATCTTCAATCTGAAACAGGGTGTATCGTGGTGCCGCTTGAGAAGGTAGTGGATATAAAGGCGCTGACCTGACATTAATGAAGACCGACCTGAAACAATTATCAAAAGCGGAATTGACCGGGTTCCTGGAACATCTCGGCCAGTCGCCGTACAGGGCAAACCAGGTCATAAACTGGCTGTATAAAAAACTGGCGGTCTCTTTTGATGAAATGACCGATCTTTCAAAGGGTCTTCGTGAAGGGCTCAGGGCAACAGCCGCTGTAAGCAACCTGGACCTTTTACAAACACAGGTTTCAAAAGACGGCACAAGAAAATTCCTCTTTGCGCTGAAAGACGGTGAAACCATTGAGAGCGTGCTTATGCCGCACAGCAAGGGGGGAGAGGGCTTCACACTCTGCATCTCATCCCAGGCAGGTTGTGCGACCGGCTGCATGTTCTGCATGACCGGCAGACTGGGGTTAAAAAGAAACCTTAAAGCCTGTGAAATAGTCGACCAGGTTATTGCTGTAAAACGATATATTGAGACCGGGGCTTATGAAACGGGACATTCTATCACCAATATCGTCTTCATGGGTATGGGCGAGCCGTTTAATAATTTCAACGAGGTTGTCCGTGCGCTCAGGAATATTACCGGGCTTATGGGGTTTTCCAAAAGAAGGATAACTGTCTCCACAGCAGGCATAATCCCGGGCATCCGGAAACTTGCCGATGCGGGACCGGATATTAACCTTGCGGTTTCACTCAATGCCACAACCGACCGTATAAGAAACGGGATCATGCCCGTTAACAAAAAATACCCCCTGAACAAACTCATTAAGGCGTGTAAAGAGTTCCCCCTGTCCCCGAACAGGCGCATAACTTTTGAATATGTGATGCTGGATAAAATAAATGATTCCGCGCAGGATGCACACCGTCTTGTTAAACTCTTAAAAGGCATAAGATCAAAGGTAAACCTCATACCTTATAATCCTGTTCATAAACTAATAACATTCAACCGTCCGTCGGAAAACAAAATTCCGGAATTTCAGAAAATATTAAGAAAAGCCGGCCTGACCGTCATAATCAGGCAAAGTAAGGGTTCGGATATTTCGGCTGCATGCGGACAGCTCAAAGCGTCATATGGTCATTGATGCAGGCCGTAACCGGGATTCTGACGGCAAGTTGATTTTTAACCGGTCTTTTGGTAATCTTATCGTGCATGAAAAACACCTTCTTGGCGAGTTTTTTTATGAAAACTATTCCACTATTATTAAGGCAGTTATGCGTGATTCATCTATTGTCACGGCCTTTTTTTGAATCGGATCAAACAGATTGACAGGGCAAATTATCATTGCTGTGAATAATCCGGGAGTTCTTCCTATCTATAAGCCTGAATTGTTAAAATATTTGAAACGTTTATAGATAAATGGGTGTTTGGAAATTCGTATCCCACGGGATTGGACAAATTCTTCTATCATCGAGTCGGATTAAAAAAGGACTATAACTTTATATCCGGAGAGGTATATGAACGAGATCAAAAAGCAGGTCATGGAAGTCCTGCATAATGTCAACTGGCTGCTGGAATCCCATGACAGTTTTGCAGAATTAATTGAAATAAAAGGCAACAAAGTGGTATTGCGTTGTGTGGGCAAGTGCCGCGATTGCGAGACAGACTGCGTCGGGGTAGCCTTTAAAGAGAGGATGCCTGACATTGAACTTATTTATTACAACGGAAGTTTATAATCATGTTGCCTTTAAAAAAGGAAGTGATACGCCTTTTAGAAACAAAAGATTATAACTGTCCGGCAAAACTGCCGTCCACCGGTAAAAAAATCATCAGCATATTAATTTCCCTGTCTTACGATAAAAAAAGCCGTATGTCCTGGCGCGCAATCGAGCTTATAGGTTTAATCTCAAAAGAGATCGCAAAACCAGAACCTGAGACTGTCAGGAATATTGCCGGCCGCTTATTGTGGATGATAAGGGATGAGTCAGGCGGGATCGGCTGGAGTTCCCCTGAAATTCTCGGTGAAATAGTCAGGAACAACCCTGAACTGTGTGCGGATATCGCTCCGGTTATAGCTTCTTTCCATGAAGAAAAAATGCTCACTGCCGGGGTGCTCCGGGCCATTGGAAGAATAGGGAAAATAAACGATGAAACAGCCGGGTATACAATCCCGATTATTCTTTCCTACCTTAATTCTTCCGACAATACCCTGCGCGGGTATGCAGCCTATGCCATTGGGGAAACAGGCGCAACAGGAGCTGCATCAAACCTGAAATCCCTCAGGAATGAAAATAACAATGTCGATTTTTATGAAGATGGAGAATTAAAGACAAAGACCATTGGAGAGATTGTTGAAGAAGCGCTGAAAAAGCTCGGCAGCGCATAAGCCGGGCAATTAAACAACAACTACTGAATTGTCGACTTCTTCTTCACCGGGAATATGCTTGTCGGCAAACCAGTCTTTTTCCCAGCGGTTAGCGTCAATAAGATACCTGAAGCTGTATTCCCGGTCGCACGGCAATTCCAGGGTCAACTTGAAATCACCGTTTTTGAGCCGTTTCATCGGTGTTTCCGTTATGTTCCAGTTATTAAAATCACCGACAATCGTGACGGTTTCAGCTCCCGAAGCCGCTTCTTTCGGCAACCTGAAGGTAACTTTGCATACAGTCCTGGACTTCATGTACTGTTTTTCTATCCCCTTGCCCCCGGATTTGTTTGATTTCTTTACATTTTTTCGCATAGTTTCTGCCTCCACTGAAATTATTCTTTCCTTTTCTTCATAATAATTCTTACTGTTGTAAATGCTTTCCCTCTTCCTTTTTCTTACCACTAAATAAGGCGCTTGTCCACTAAAAAGCATTAATAAACTCATAAATCAACTTAATATTTTTCTCTTGATAATACTTTTTAACCGGAAGTCCCCCTCCCCAAAAAACAAGAAACCGTTACATTGTAAAGAGTTAAGGCCAATTCACTTAACATATAGCCACTAATTTTGCAGAAACCATTAAGACAAAATCAAAGGTAACCCGGGCTATAGTCAATACCAATTTTGCCCGGATTACCCGGCAGGCGCGGGTAAATGTTAAAGAAGGTTTCCATGAAGTAGTCTTTACCAATGTGCCGGAGAACCTGAATGAAAATACTCTTACGATTACTGCAAAAGGCAGTGCGCGGGCGAAAATCCTGGACACCAAAAGAGATTTACAAAAGAATGGTGACAATAATAAATATATGAACAGCAGCCATTAAAAACAGGGAGGGGATTTTATGAATACTTTAAAAAACATAAACAGCCGATTGTCTTTTGATCTGGTCAAGATATTGGCAATATTTTCAACAGCATTAATTTTGAATATGGCAATGGGATAGGACTGCCTGCCATGTTTATGTCTTGTTTAAGTATCTAATTGTTTATGCAACGTTTAAATCAACACTAAATTATCCCTGTGAATAACCTCATCCGAATATTTGTATCCTAACACCCTCTCTATTTCAGAGGTTTTCTTACCCTTGATATGTTCGAGGTCTTTTGAAGAGTAATTTGTCAGACCCTTGGCGATTTTTTTACCCTCCCTTGTAAGACACCGGACATAATCCCCGACATCAAAGCGCCCTTCTATTTTTGTTATGCCTGAAGGCAGGAGGCTTTTACCTCTCACTGTCAATGCCTTCACTGCGCCGTCATCAAGGTAAATCGCACCCCTTGAGCGCACACCATAAGCAATCCATCCCTTTTTAGAAGTCAGCCCCTGCTTTCTGGGTTCAAAGTATGTTCCGATTTTTTTGCCCTCTATCAGGCCGGGAAGCAGGCCGCTTTTTTTGCCGTTCATTATTACCACCGGAATACCGTAATCAGTTGTCTGCTTAGCTGCAAGAAGTTTTGAATACATTCCGCCTGTACCGACTGCGCTGCCTTTCCCCCCTGCAATTTTCTCGATGTCAGGTGTAATTTTATCAACGCTTTTGATAATCTTTGCGCCTTTCCGTCCGGGGTCTTTTGAGTAAAGTCCATCAACGTCCGAAAGAATAACGAGCATGTCCGCCTCAATAAGGCCCGCTGTCAGGGCGGCCAGCATATCATTGTCCCCGAATTTTATTTCATCAACAGCCACGGGGTCATTTTCATTGATGATTGGAATGACGTTGTAGCTCATCAGGGTAAATAATGTATTCTTTGCGTTGATATATCTGAGGCGGTTTGCAATGTCATCCCTTGTGAGTAACACCTGTGCAACCTTTTTATTGAACTCTGAAAAGTGATGCTCATAGGCCCACATGAGGCTTGACTGTCCAATCGCGGCAGCAGCCTGCTGAAGTCTTATATCATGAGGTTTTTCCCTGAGTCCGAGCTTCTTAAGCCCGGCAGCAATAGCTCCGGAAGAGACCATGGCTACCTGATATCCTTTGTCTGCAACCTCTGAAATATCTTTTGTAATTGCGCGGAGCCTCCTTGTATTCAGCCCCTGCTCTGCTGAGGCGAGTATATTGCTTCCTATTTTTATAACTAAACGTTTCATGTCAGTTCTCAGCTCTTGACCCCTTATTATATTCCTCTACTTTAGCGCCGAGATATATTATAAGTTCTTTTATCCCCTCTCCTGTTACCGCGCATATCGGGAAAAAGGCATAGTGTTTATCTTTGCAATATCGGGCGAGCGTGTCAAACCTTTTCCCATCACCTTTTATATCAAGTTTTGTTCCGGCTATTGCCTGGGGTTTTTTAATTAATTCAGAACTGTAGAGTCCCAGTTCCTTATTGATTTTTTCAAGGTTATCTGTTGGGTCACCTTCAGCCATCTCCGATATATCGACAAGGTGCAGTAGAACGGACGTCCTCTCTACATGGCGTAAAAACTGAAACCCCAGTCCTGTCCCTTTATGTGCCCCTTCTATTAAACCCGGAATATCCGCAATTACGAAGCTTTTAAACTCTCCATATTTAACAACACCGAGGGCAGGTTTCAGAGTAGTGAACGGGTAATCGGCAATTTTGGGTTTTGCGGAAGAGAGGGCGGATATTAAAGTGGATTTGCCCGCGTTCGGAAGCCCTATCAATCCTGCATCCGCGAGGAGTTTTAATTCCAGGAACAGGGTTCTCTCTTCACCCGGTTCTCCGGGCTGGGCAAATCTCGGGGCCTGTCTTGTAGAACTCTTGAAGTGGCTGTTTCCAAGTCCGCCTCTTCCACCTTTTCCAGCTATGAACTCCTGGCCTTCTATTGTAAGGTCACAAAGTATTTCACCGGATTCAAAATCCTTTATAAGTGTTCCAATGGGCACGGGCATTATAAGGTCTTTCCCGTTTTTACCGTGCATGTTTTTGCCCATTCCATGCTGACCCTTTTTAGCTATGTATTGCTGACGGTACTTAAAGTCCAGGAGGGTGTTAAGATCTCCCCTGGCCCTGAAGATAATATGTCCGCCTCTTCCTCCATCACCGCCGTCAGGGCCGCCCCTTGGTATGAATTTTTCTCTTCGAAAGCTCACACATCCCCTGCCGCCGTCCCCTGCCTTTACATAGACTTTTACCTGATCAATGAATTTCATTGTTTTAATAATACAATATTTTTTGCCACAGGCTTTCACTGACTTTTGATTTTAATCTTTTCATTCTGACTCCTGAATTCTGAATTCCTATGTTAAACATTCCGGCAAATATCAATAAAAAAAGGCGGACTCAGCCCGCCTTCCAAAGTAAATTTCAAATAGTACCCTTCTGTTATGCTTCTGCAGGATAGATGCTTATCTGTTGTTTTGATTTGCCCCTGCGCTCAAATTTCACGATTCCGCCGGTTCTGGCAAAAAGTGTATCATCGCTTCCCTTGCCGACATTAAAACCCGGATGGAACTTGGTGCCTCTCTGTCGGACAAGGACATTGCCTGCTTTTACAACCTGTCCGCCGTACATCTTTACACCAAGGCGTTTTGACTCACTGTCGCGTCCGTTCCTTGTGCTGCCAACACCTTTTTTATGAGCCATTTTTTATCCTCCAATTAATTATTAGTTGACCTGGATACTCTTAATCCTGACAGACGTATATTGCTGCCTGTGCCCTCTCAGTTTCCTGTGGCCTTTTCTTAGTTTCTGTTTGAATACAAGGACTTTTTTGGCTTTATCGGTCCCCAGGACATCAGCAGTCACTTTTGCCGACAAAAGAAAAGGGGCGCCGTATGAAATATTATCACCGTCCGAGAGCATTACAACCTTATCAAATGTAACACTATCCCCGGCAGCATTTTCAAGTTTTTCAACTTTTAAAATGTCCCCTTCGGATATTCTGTATTGTTTTCCACCTGTTTCAATTATTGCGTACATAAAAAGCCTCCAGTTGCTGAGATAGATAACTTTTTTAACATAATTTTTAGAATAAAGTCAATTTTTCCGTAATAAAATTCATGTGATATTCATGAAAATTCTTATAGAGCCTGTGCATAAACTCCGATATAACCACTAAGGACACGAAGAAAAGCATTGTAAAATAAGCAGACAAACAGATTCTTCGTGATCTTCGTGTCCTTCGTGGTTGATAATAATCTGTAAAATCCCGGGCTGAACCGTATCAAAGGACAATAAAATGTTCATGGTCTGGTTGTACAACGGAATATTTATAAAATTAAATTTGTCTCCCTGTGTGTTAATCTCAATAATTACGGCATGTTTCCCGGTTTATGCGTCTGCTGTATAGCCGCCTTTATTTGTTTTAAGGCTGAGAGCTGACTGCTGAAAGCTGATGGCTGAACTATTACATTAAATGAATCTTTTGCAATCGTCTCAATATTGAATTTAAATACTATCTATACAGTTCTGTTATAATAATAACGGCGTGCCGTGAAATCCTTTGTATTATAAATTGATATGGGTGATATGAAATATATATTTGAAAGAGTCGAGGGCAAGAGAAATGATTACCAGGAGTATAATTTTACTCAAAAAGAAAACGACGCCTTAAAGACCTTTTTTGATCTTGCGCAGGAATTTGACGATATAGAGAATTTCTATGATTTATGTGTGGCGATTCCCAAATGCTTTTTCAGTCTGGATGCGCGTCTCTATACTGTAGACCCTAAAATTCATCCCATGGCACTTATTGCGAAGACCGAAGACGGGAGATATAAGTTGAATTCCCCACCGCCTGATGATATAAAACCTGCCGAACAACCATATTATACTGAGAAGAACAGCTTAATATTGACTATCCGCGGAAAAGAGCCCTTAATTGAAGAACTTCCTTTTAAGGTCAAGGATGATGTCCTTGGCTTACTGGAGATATATCCGGTCAGTGACCTCACGGAACATTGTGAACTCTTTTTCCAGAAATATGCCAACCGTATCGGGTTTAATATCCACAACAGGTTATTGGTTGAAAAAAATATTGAGCACCTCAGGTTCATACGTTCCCTTGTTGCCGATATTGAGCACAACATAATAGTCCCGAACATGGTCTATAAACTTTTCCTGAGGGGACTCAAAAGAAAGATTGAAAAAAACATTGAGCTGGAAAAGGATTTTTTCAGCAAATCAACCGCGGGTCTGTGCAATGAGACTTGCATGAACAGTTTTATAAAAGAATTCAACGATATCAACCAGGGATTAAACGAAGAACTCGAGAATATAGAAAAGCATTACAAGAACATGAGCCTGTTTATTGAGACATTGTTTCGAAAGAGCCATTTTGACCAGGGACGGCTGACACTCCGGAGCAAGCCCTGCAATATGAAAAAGGATGTTGTCCAGCCGCAGCTTGAACGGTATATTGAACAATTAAAACGAATGGGCATCACAGTAGATGACCGTTTCAGCGGTATCCCCGAGGCTGAGATAATCACTGTTGTGGATGTGGGATTAATAGCCCAGGTCTATGCCAATCTCTTTTCAAATGCGGTCAAATATACCCAGGAGGCAGTCACTGAAACAGGGGAGAAAAAGAAATATGTATCTTATGGCCGCGAGGTTATCAAGGATTTCTTCGGCCCGGGAAAAGACGGAATCAAGTTCAATGTATTCAGCACAGGGCCGCATATCCCACCGGAAGAAATGGATAAAATATTTGAAGAGGAATATCGCGCCTCCAATGTCTTAAACCAGCCGGGCACAGGGCACGGCCTCTCTTTTATAAAGAACGCTGTTGAGATACACGGCGGAACAGCGGGTTACGAGGCCACACAGTACGGGAATAATTTCTATTTTATCCTGCCGAAATAAATTGTAGAAATATCCCTGTCCCTCCTTTAAATCAAATATAAAAGATAAAAAATCAAAATGACAGATTAAAATGTAAAAATTCTTTTTCTCCGGCTTCCGCCATGATAAAATAGAAATATGAAGTCGATGTCATCCAGGGCGCTTGAAATTAATATTGCCGAACATCGCGTTGATGTGACAATTGACCCTAAGTATCATGTCATACAGGATGTGATGTCCGGGTATGGGGGGCTGCAAAAATTACTGGACACTTTCCTCAAAGAGCTGAGCCATCCTTATAAGAACCGGAAGTTTATAGTAAATGAGGCCAGGACTTATTCCCTGGGCTATTTTTACGATTTAAAGACTCACCCGGAGGGACCTGAAGCGGTCAGGCTCTATGTTGACATCGCTGTCGACTCCATTGAGAACGCAAGGGAAGCGGAAGTTAAGACAGACGCCTTTCATAACCTCTATGTCCTCCTGCAAAAATCCATAAAAGAAAGCGGCACGGAATTAAACAGGTTTTTGCCTGTGATAAATTATGGTTTCAGCCGGATAAATAAACTTTCCGGGCAGCGCCTTTCACTTATTGCCGGAAGTTATTACCAATTAAACAGGCTCGCTGAGGCCTTTCTTAAGGAGGCGACTCCGGAGACGGATTTCCAGGCAATTAATTCCCTTTTGATCAGGTATTTCGAATATACTTTTTCATATTGGCTGTCTGAAAACGACCCGTTGGAGTGGTTCGGGAGAGAAATCTCAGGCCCTCTTCCGCCGAAAATATCCGCTCTCTTTAAACCCATATCCCACTCTCATATTAGCTCCTGCCGGATGAAGCTTCATGAAATTATCAGCCGGGAGGATGACAATTCTCCGGCAACTCTTGAAAAACTTCTGTGCCTGCCAGGATACGGGGAAATTGTCGG